>NZ_JBEORT010000007.1:0-128133 GCF_040302425.1 Streptomyces sp. NPDC126497 | reverse complement strand
GGGCCCGGCCGGCCGCGGGCACGGCTCCGCGACGGACGCGACGCCCAGTCCGAGCCCGGCGACGGCCAGCAGCGGACGCAGCGCGGACACATCACCGTCCGTCACCTGCCGCCGCACGCGCTCACACCCGCAGCAGCTTCTTGACGATCTTCCCGGCGGGATTGCGCGGCACCTGCTCGATGAACTCCACCCGCCGCGGGCGCTTGTACGGCGCGAGCAGTCCCGCGACATGCGCGAGCAGCGCCGCCGTGTCCGCTTCCGCATCCGGCTCCAGGGCCACGTACGCCAGCGGCACCTCGCCGTAGTCCTCGTCGGGCGTCCCGACGACCGCCGCGTCCCGGACCGCGGGATGGGTCATCAGGGCGCGCTCGATCTCCGAGGGGTAGACGTTCTGGCCCGCGCGGATGATGACGTCCTTCGCGCGGTCCACCAGGCTGATGCGGCCCCCGTCGTCCATGAAGCCGAGGTCGCCCGTCCTGATCCAGCCGTCGAGGGTGATCTCACGGGTGGCCTCCGGGTCGTTCCAGTAGCCCCGCATGACGCCCGGTCCGCGCACCACGATCTCGCCGGTCCCACCGCGCGGCAGCTCCCGGCCGTCCTCGTCCACCACGCGGGCGGACATGCCCGGCACGACCCGACCGCACGGGATGCGGGCGGTGACGTCCCCGGGGGCGGGGTGCTCGTCGGGGCCGAGCGTGACGAACGGGCCGCCCACCTCGGTCATGCCGTACACCTGCCGGAAGCCGCAGCCGAGCCGCTCGACCGCGTCGGCGTAGACGTCGAGCGGCATGGGGGCGGCCCCGTACAGGACCTCCCGCAGGGAGGACAGGTCGGCACGGTGGGACGCCCGGGCCTGCAGCATGAAGCGCAGCATCTGCGGCACCAGCCACATGTGGGTGGCCCGGTGCCGTTCCACCGCGGACAGCGCCCGCTGCGGGGTGAAGCCGGGCATCAGCACGACCGTCGCGCCGGCCGCCAGATAGGTCAGGGACACGACCATGCTGCCGTGGTACAGCGGGCAGCAGTTCACCATGACGATGTCGTCGGTGGGACGGGCCATCACCAGCCAGCCGAGGGCGATGGCCCGCAGCGACGCGCTGTCGACGGTGACTCCCTTGGCCTGCCCGGTGGTCGCCGAGGTGTGCAGCACGGCGACCGGGTCGGTGTCGGCGACGTCCGGCAGGTCCCGCCCGGCGGTCAGGGTGCCCAGCGCCGCGAAGGCGGGCTTGTCGAAGGCCAGCCGGATGCGCACCGACGCCGGCAGCTCGGGGTGCCGGTCCAGCAGCTCGGACTCGCCGAGGACGGCCACCGCTCCGACGCGTTCGACGATCCCGGCGATCTCGGGCCCGGCCAGGCTGTGGTTCAGCGGCACGAACAGCGCGCCGAGCCGGGCCAGCGCGAAGTAGCTCTCCAGGACCTCGATCCGGTCCTTGGAGAGCACGGCCACCCGGTCGCCCCGCTCGATGCCCAACTCGGCCAGCCCGCATGCCAGTTCCAGCGTGCGGTCGTGGAATTCGGCCCAGGTGACGCTGCGTTCCTCGTCCACCAGCGCGGTCCGGCCGGGCCGGCACTGGAGGTTGCGCTCCAGCAGCTGCGTCAGCCACATCACGCACCGCCGCTCGCGCCGGCGACCGCGCGCTCGGCCACGAAGCGCTCGTAGTCGCCGATGGTGTGCAGCCCCTCCATGTCCTCGGCGGTGATCTCCACGCCGAGCCGCTGCTCGACCAGGAGGACGAGGCGCACCAGGTCCCCGGAGTCGATGCCGCTGGCGGCCAGGTCGGCGTCGTCGCCGATCCGGTCGGCGTACTCGGCCGTGCCGGTGAGTTCGACCAGCAACTCCCTGATGGTGCTCATGGTTTCCCCTTTCGCCTCGGCGTGCCGGCCGCCGCGCGGTGTACGACTGTCATCCCCTGAAGAGGCGGGCGGGGCCCGGCCCCACTCCCCGGGCCGGCCCGTGAGCTTTGTCACGCGCCCGAACCTCGTGCGGCAGGGATAGCGGGGCCGCGTGCCCGGCCTCTTACCGCAACGAAGCCACCCGCCCCGCCCGCCCCGCGCGGGCGGTCCGAGCCGAAGGAGTGATGCGCGTGCCCAGGCAGCCGGTACGGGCCCGGATCCCGGGACGGTGCCCGCGGCGCGGCGCCGCCACGGCGTTCACCGGACGCCCGGGCGGTACCCGGTGAGCGCCTCGCCCACCACCGCCGCGGACGACGACGAGCTGCTCGCCCGCTTCGACGCGCTCGTCGCCGACGGCGGGACGGTCGAACCGCGCGACTGGATGCCCGACGGATACCGCCGCATGCTGGTCCGCCAGATCGCCCAGCACGCCCACTCCGAGATCATCGGCATGCAGCCGGAGGGCGCCTGGCTCACCCGCGCCCCGTCCCTGCACCGCAAGTCGGTCCTCCTCGCCAAGGTCCAGGACGAGGCCGGCCACGGCCTGTACCTGTACTCCGCCGCCGAGACGCTCGGCGTGGACCGCGCCGACCTGCTGGACGCCCTGCACCAGGGTCGGCAGCGCGCCTCCGCCACCTTCAACCACCCCGCGCTGACCTGGGCGGACACCGGGGCCATCGCCTGGCTGACGGACGGTGCCGCCGTCATCAACCAGGCCCCCCTGTGCCGCACCTCCTACGGGCCGTACGCCCGGGCGATGCGCCGCGTCTGCCAGGAGGAGGCATTCCACGTCCGGCAGGGCTACGACCTGATGCGCGCCCTGTGCGAGGGGACGCCGGAGCAGAAGGAGATGGCGCAGGACGCGGTGAACCGCTGGTGGCTGCCGGCCGTGGCGCTGATGTTCGGGCCGCCCGACACCGGGGCGGGCGGCGCCGACGCGCGGACCGCCGCGCTGGGCGCCGCGGTCTCCCGCCGCGCGATCGCCTGGGGCATCAAGCGCCACACCAACGACGAACTGCGCCAGCGCTTCGTCGACCAGTGCGTGCCCCAGGCCGAACGCCTCGGCCTGACGCTGCCCGATCCGGCGATCCGCTGGAACGAGGAGCGCGGCCACTACGACTTCACCCCGATCGACTGGGACACCTACCGCGAGGCACTGGGCGACGACACCCACTGGGCGCGGCAGCGGATCGCGCACCGCCGGGCCGCGCACGAGGACGGCGCCTGGGTCCGGGAGGCCGCCGCCGCGCACGCCGCCCGGACGGAAGCGACGGGAGGGCAGGACGCGTGAGCGGGGCACGGGAGGGCGCGCCGGCGTCCTGGGAGGTCTTCCTGCGGGCCCGCCGGGGCCTGGCCCACCAGCACGTGGGGTCGGTGCGTGCGGCGGGACCGGACGCGGCGCTGGCCGCCGCCCGCGACCTGTACACGCGACGGGGCGATCCGCTGTCGCTGTGGGTGGTCCGCTCCGACGCCGTGCACGCGGCCTCCCCGGACGAACACGATCCGTACTTCGCGGGCGCCCGCCACAAGCCGTACCGCTATCCCGAGCACTACGCGCCGCTGACCGAGAAAGGCCCCGAAGGTGACCACGACGAGTGACGTCCCGGCGGCGCGCCCGGGCCCCCCGCCGGACGAGTCGCCGTCCGCGGCCCCCGACCTGGCCCTGCACCTCCTGCGCCTGGGCGACGACGCCCTGATCCTCGGACAGCGCCTGTGCCAGTGGATCACCCGCGCGCCGACCCTCGAGGAGGACCTGGCCCTGTCCAACATCGCCCTCGACCTGATCGGCCACGCCCGCGCCCTGCTCACCCGCGCCGGGCGGCTCGACGGAACCGGCCGCACCGAGGACGACCTCGCCTACACCCGCCCGGAACGCCGGTTCACCAACACCCTGCTGACCGAACTCCCCAACGGGGACTTCGCGACGACCGTGGCCCGCCAGCTCGCCTACAGCCACTACGCCGTCCTGTACTACGAGGCGCTCGCGCACTGCGCCGACACCGAACTCGCCGCGTTCGGGGCGCGCGCCCACAAGGAGGTCGCCTTCCACCGGATGCACGCGGACCGCTGGACGGTGACGCTGGGACGCGGCACCGAGGAGAGCGCCCGCCGCATGCGGCACGCCCTGGAACGGGTGTGGCCGTACACCGGCGAACTCTTCGAGGAGGACGAAGTGCTGCGCCGTCTGGCCGCGTCCGGCACCGTGCCGTCCCCGGCGCCCCTGCGCGAGACGTGGCTCCACCGGGTCACCGGCGTCGTGACCGCGGCGGGACTCACCGTGCCCACGCCCACCTGGTCGGCCGGGGGCGGCCGTTCGGGCCTGCACACCGAGGAGTTCGGTCCGCTGATCGCCGAACTGCAGTCGGTGCGCCGGCAGTTCCCCGGGGGCACCTGGTGACCGGGCCCGCACCGGTAACGGCCCGCCGCTCCGCCGAGGAGGTGCGCGAACGGGTGGAGGCGGTCCCGGACCCGGAACTGCCGGTGATCGGCCTGGGCGACCTCGGCGTGGTGGGCTCCGTCGCCCCGGGCGCCGACGGCGTGCTGGAAGTGGAGATCACGCCCACCTACCTGGGCTGTCCCGCGCTGCCCGAGATCACCGCCGCGGTACGGGACGTCCTGTCCGCCTGCGGCCACCCCGACGGCCGCGTCCGGCAGGTCCTGACACCGCCCTGGACGACCGACCGCATCACCCCCGAGGGACGGCGCAGGCTCGCCGCGCACGGCATCGCCCCGCCCGCGTCCCCGGCCCCCGCCGGCCCGGTTCCCGTCGAACCGGTCGCGGTCCCCTGCCCGCACTGCGGCTCACGGGCCACCCGGCCGCACAGCCCCTTCGGGCCCGCCCGCTGCCAGTCGGTGCTGTGGTGCACGGCGTGCCGCGAGCCCTTCCCCCACCTGACCGCCCTGTGAGACACACCGTGGACACCGCGACCCTCCCGCCCGCCTCCCCCGACGAGGCACCGGCCGGCCCGCCCCGCCGCACCGGCTGGCACCCGCTCGACGTCACCGAGGTCCGTCACCTGACCGCCGACACGGTGGCCGTCACCCTGGACGTGCCCGCCGCGCTGCGCGACGTCTTCACCCACCGCCCCGGCCAGCACGTCACCGTCCGGCACCGCCGGGCCGGCGCCGAACTGCGCCGCAGCTACTCCCTCTGCCCGCCACCGCACGCACCCGGGACGCTCCGTCTGGTGGTCAAACGGGCCGGCCCCGGCGGCTTCGGCGACCACGCCACCACCCGGCTCGCCCCCGGCGACCACCTCGAACTCTCGCCGCCCACCGGCTCCTTCGCCCTGCCGGAGCTGCCCGGCGCCCACCACGTCCTCCTCGCGGGCGGTACCGGCATCACCCCCCTGGCCCCGATGGCCGCCCACGCGCTGCGCCGCGACCCGGCCTGCCGCGTCAGCCTCGTCCACTCGGTCCGCACCTCCGCCGACGCCCTGCTGGCCGATGAACTGGCCCGGCTGAAGGACGAGTTCGTCGACCGCCTCACCGTCCTGTACGTGCTGACCCGTGAGGACGCGGGGAGCGGGGGCGGCCCGCTCGGGCGGCGGCTGGACGCGGCCGGACTGCGCCGCCTGCTGGCGGCGGTGGACGCCCGCCCCGGCCCGGACACCGCGTTCGCCCTGTGCGGACCCCCCGGCCTCCTCGACACCGCACGGCGGGTCCTGGCCGACCGGGGGACCGATCCCTCACTCGTCCGCCGGGAGCTGTTCACGACCGGCGGCACGGCACCGCGGGCACCGGAGCCGGCCGGACCGGCACCGGGGGCGGGGGAGGTGCGGGTCACCGCCCTGCTCGGCGGGCGCCGCCGTGCCGCCACCGTCCTGCCGCACGACCCCGCCCTCCTCGACGCGCTGCTGCGCACCCACCCCGACGTGCCGTACGCCTGCCGGGAGGGCGTGTGCGGCAGCTGCCGCGCGAAGGTCCTGTCCGGTCAGGTGACGGCGGACCGCCAGCACGCCCTGGACGAGCGGGACCGCGCCGCCGGCTACACCCTCGTCTGCCGGGCCCGGCCGCGCACCCCCGAGATCACCCTCGACTTCGACGCCTGACCCGCCCGCCACACCACCGCACAGCGAAGGAGACCCACGATGACCGTCACCGCCCGCCACGCGGGAAAGACCGCCCTGGTCACCGGAGGCAGCCGGGGCATCGGCAGAGCCGTCAGCCGCCGCCTCGCCCGCGAGGGCGCCCTGGTGGCGGTCCACTACGGCCACGACCTGACGGCCGCCGAACGCACGGTCAAGGAGATCGAGGCCGACGGCGGCCGCGCCTTCCCCGTGCACGCCGAACTCGGTGTCCCCGGCGACGCCGACACCCTCTGGTCCGCCTTCGACGCGGCCCTGGCCGAGCAGGACGCCCCGGCGGGCCTGGACATCCTCGTCAACAACGCGGGCATCACCCTCCCGCGCCCGCTCGCCCAGGTGACCGAGGCCGACTACGACCGCGTCTTCGCGGTCAACACCAAGGCACCGTTCTTCATCATCCAGCGCGGACTGGACCGTCTGCGGGACGGCGGCAGGATCGTCAACATCTCCTCCGTCGCGACCCGCGTCGCCTTCCCGGCGATCGTCTCGTACACGATGACCAAGGCCGCCCTCGACTACCTCACCCTCTCCTTGGCCCAGGAACTGGGCCCCCGGGGCATCACCGTCAACGCCGTCGCACCCGGCTACACCGAGACGGAGATCAACCCCACCCTCGCCGTCCCGGAGATCCGCCGCCGCTATTCCGAGGCCTCCGTGTTCGGCCGGCTCGGTGACCCGGTGGACATCGCCGACGTCGTCTCCTTCGTCGCGAGCGACGACGCCCGCTGGGTGACCGGTCAGTGGATCGACGCCTCCGGCGGCGCCCACCTCGGTGTGTGACCCGTCCGCACCCCTAGGAGATGTCATGAACGACCGCACGTCCACCCTCGACGAGCCGGTGACGGACGACGCCCTGACCCGGCCCTTCGCGGGTGCCAGCCCCTACGACACGTACGTGCACGCGTCCGTCCTCAACTCGCTGCAGCACCCGCTCACCGAGGCCCCGGACGAGATGGGGTTCCTCGTCGCCACCCAGGTGATGGAACTGTGGTTCACCCTGATCGTGCACGAGTGGCGCACGGCCCGGGTGGCCCTCGCCAAGGACGACCTGCCCGCGGCCATGGACGCGCTGGTGCGCAGCCGCCGCGCGCTGACCGCCCTGGGCGGCGCCTGGGCCCCCATCGCCGCACTGACCCCCGCCCAGTTCAACGGTTTCCGGGCCGCGTTCGGCCGGGCGTCGGGCTTCCAGTCGGCGATGTACCGGCACATGGAGTTCCTCCTCGGTGACAAGTCCGCCGGGCTGCTGCGGGCCCACCGCGGCGACCCGGCCGTCCACGAGGCGCTCGCCGAGACCTACCGCGAGCCGTCCCTGTACGACGAGGTGCTGGCCCACCTCCACCGCCAGGGCCTGCCCGTCCCGCGGCACGTCCGCGAGCGGGACGTGACCCGCCCCTACACCGGCGACCCCGGGGTGGTGGAGGCCTGGCGGCACGTCTACGCCGGACCGCCGCACCACCCCCACCTGGCACTCGGCGAACTGCTCACCGACATCGCCGAACTCGTCACCCGCTGGCGGTTCGACCACGTCCTGGTGGTCCGCCGCGCCATGGGCGCCAAGCCGGGCAGCGCCGGCTCCGCCGGGCTCGCCTGGCTGGAGCAGCGGGCGGCCCGGCCGGTCTTCCCCGAGCTGTGGGAGGTGCGCGGTGACCTCTAGGGCGATCTCCGCCTTCGCGGCCGAGGAGGAGCGGCGGGTCCTGAGCCTGAAGCCGGTGCTGGCACCGGTGCACGGCCGCTACGGCGACCACCCCCACCAGTCCTACGACGCCTGGCCGTCCGACGACCCCGACGCCCCGCTGGTGATCCTGCTGCACGGCGGCTACTGGCGCTACGACCGGATGCACCTGACCCCGTTCGCGGCCTACCTCTCCGAGCAGGGCTTCGACGTGCTGCTCCCCGGCTTCCGCCGCTCCGGCGGCGCGGGCGGCCACCCCGAGACCTTCGACGACGTCGCCCGCATCGTGGACACCCTGCCCGAGGGGCGGCCCCACGTCCTCGCGGGCCACTGCTCCGGCGGCCACCTCGCGCTGTGGTGCGCCGCCCGCGGCCTGCTGCCGCCCGGCTCGCGCTGGTACACGCGCACCCTGCCGACGAGCGTGCTCGCCCTCGCGCCGATCACCGATCTCACCGCCACCCGCCGCGACGACCTCAGCAACGGCGCGGCCCTGCAACTCCTCGGCGGAGAAGAGAAATTCGAGGAGCGGTTGCCCGAGGTCGACCCCCTCACCCTGCTGCGGGACGCCGGCACCACCGGCGTGCCCACCGTGCTGCTGCACGGCGCCGCAGACGAGGAGGTCCCGCTCACCCAGTTCAGCGACTACGCGGCCGTGCACCGGGACCTCAGGACGGTCGTCCTGCCCGGCACCGGTCACTACACCCTCATCGAACCGGGAGCACCCGGCGCCCGCGCGGTCGCCGACACCCTCCGGGAGATGGCGGCCGCCTTCCTCCCGGGGAACCCCGGCCGCGCGGGCGAGGAGGCCGCACACCGATGACCACCGCACTCTCCGCCCCGGCCGACCTGCGCGAGCGGGCCGCACGGCTCGACGCCGACGACCCCCTGGCCCCCCTCCGCGACCGCTTCCTGCTCCCGCCGGACGTCGTCCACCTCGACGGCAACTCCCTGGGCCCCTTGCCCGCCGCCGTGCCGGCGGCCCTCGACGACGTCGTACGGCGCCAGTGGGCCACCGGACTCATCGGCTCGTGGAACGCGGCCGGCTGGTGGGAGGCGCCCCTGCGGGTGGGGGACACCATCGGCGCGCTCATCGGGGCCGCGCCGGGGCAGACGGTCGCGGGCGACTCCACCAGCGTGCAGCTGTTCACCGCGCTCGACGCCGCTGCCGCGCTGCGCCCGGACCGCCCGCTGCTGGTCACCGACCCCGGGCACTTCCCCACCGACCGCTACCTGGCGGACGCGGTCGCCCGTCGCCGGGGCCTGGAGGTACGGCGGGTGCCACCGTCGGACCTCCCGCGCTTCCTCGCCGCCGAGGGCCGGCAGGTCGCCGTCGTCAGCTACGCGCCCGTCGACTTCCGCACCGGCGAGCTGTACGACGTGCGGGTGCTGACCCGGGCCGCCCACGACGCCGGCGCCCTCGCGCTGTGGGACCTGTGCCACGCGGCCGGCGCCCTGCCCCTCGAGGTCGACGCCCTCGGTGTCGACCTGGCCGTCGGCTGCGGCTACAAGTTCCTCTCCGGCGGCCCCGGCGCCCCCGCCTTCCTGTACGTGGCGCACCGCCACCACGCCGGCCTGGAAACGCCACTGCCGGGCTGGACCGGCCACGCCGACCCGTTCGGCCTTGCCCGGGAGTACACGCCCGCCCCCGGCATCGCCCGGGCCCGCATCGGCACCCCGCCGATCCTGTCGCTGCTCGCCCTCGAGGCGGCCCTCACCGCCTTCGACGGCGTCGACCTGGCCCGGGTCCGCGCCAAGAGCCTGTCCCTGACGGGCTTCTTCCTGCGCTGCGCGGACGAACTCCTGACCCCCCTGGGCTTCAGCTCCGTCACCCCGGCCGACCCCGGCCGCCGCGGCAGCCAGGTCACCCTCCGCCACCCCCACGCCCGCGGGCTGGTCGCCGCCCTCGCCGAACGCGGCGTCGTCGCCGACATGCGCGCGCCCGACCTGCTGCGCTTCGGCGTCAACGCCCTCTACACCAGCCACCGGGACCTGCTGACCGCCGCGCTCCGCCTGCGGGACCTCACCCGGGACGCCGCCTACGACCCCGCGCCGCCGACCGCGGGGCCGGTGACCTGAGAGGGCCCGCCCCCGGCCCGTCGGCCGGGGGCGGGGCGGTCCTGCGGGACGGACTCCGCCCCGCCCCGGGCCTGCACCGTGTCGCACGGCTCGCCGACGTCGGCCAGGGCCTCGGCGGCTCGTCCCCGGTGGGCGCGGAAGCGGCGCAGGTACGACCGCGCCATGGGGCCCGGCGGGACGCCCCGGGCGAAGGCGCGCATGTTGCGTTCGCCGGTGTTGTAGCCGAGGGCGAGGAGCTCGTCGCGGGTGTAGCGGCGCACGTGCCGCTCCGGAAGGCTCCGGTCGAGGTCCTTCAGGTGCAGGGCGGCCGTGCGGATGGCGAAGGCGGGATCGTCGCGCAGGTCCTGCCACCGTCCCGGCAGGCCGTGCGTCCGCCGGACCCGCTCGAACGTCGCCCGGTGCATGTTGGCCAGGCCGAAGGACGCCCCGGGCTTCCACCACTGCCACAACCGCTCCAGCAGGGGATGGTGCGGCTTGTACGCCTCGTTGTGGAGCACGGTCATCACGAGCAGCGGCGAGACCCCGGCCTCCCGGGCACCGCGCACCACGGCCGCCGCGTAGTCGGCCGGCTCGTAGGCGCCGGGCCGCAGCGGCGGCGTCCGGGCGCCCTCACGGTCCCCCGTCCGGGACCCGTGCCCCACCGCCGCCGTCGGTCGTTCGGTCATGATCGATCACCCCTCCGCCGTTCAGGGGTGCACGTGCCCCCGTGGGCCTGCTCCAATCCGGTGTTCCGCCGCCGTGGCCGGGACCGTGAGCACGGGCGGGGCGGGGCCGTGGCACAGGGGCGGTGCGCCGCGACGGCATCCCGGAGTACGTCGGTTCGCATCCGGCCGCCCCGCCCCCTTCGGAACGTCGCCCGCCGGCCGTTCACGACCTGTCGTCGATGTGACGCGGCACATCCGTGCGGTGGCCGGTGGCCGAGCGTGCATCCCGCGGTACGGGGGACACGGGGCGGTATGGCGAGAAGAGTCGGGAACGGGTCATCGGCGCGGGCGGCGGCGGAGGGACGGGGAGGGACACAGGGGGGAACGGCGCTCGAGCGCGCGCTGACCACCCCGCTGCTGTACTTCTTCATTCTGGGCGACGTGCTCGGCGCCGGCGTGTACGTCCTGGTCGGCCAGGTCGCGGCCGACGCCGGGGGAGCGGTGTGGGTACCGCTGGTCGTCGCGCTGCTGCTGGCGCTGCTGACGGCGGCCTCCTACGCGGAGCTGGCGACGAAGTACCCGCGGGCGGGCGGAGCCTCCCACTACGCGACGCGTGCCTTCGGACCGTTCGCCGGATTCGTCGCGGGCTTCTGCATGCTGGCCGCCGGCATCGTCTCCGTGGCCGCGCTCGCCCGCGGCTTCGGCGGCGACTACCTGGCGGCCTTCGTGACGCTGCCCGTGGGCCTCGTGGCCGTGCTGTTCCTGGCCCTGCTCGCCCTGGTCAACGCGCGGGGCATCAAGGAGTCGACCCGGGCCAACGTCGTCGCCACCGTCGTCGAGGTGGGCGGACTGGCCGTCATCGTCGTCCTCGGCGCGTGGCTGCTGCTGCGCGGCGACGGCGACCCGGGGCGGCTCACGCAGCTGGGCACTCCGGAGAAGGGGGCGGCGGCGGCCGTGCTGGGCGGCGCGGTGCTGGCCTACTACTCCTTCGTCGGGTTCGAGACCTCGGTGAACGTCGCCGAGGAGACCCGCGACCCGCGGCGCTCCTACCCGCGCGCCCTGTTCGGCGCCCTCGCCACCGCCGGTGCCGTGTACGTGCTGGTGGGCGTGGCCGCGTCGGCGGCGGTGCCGACCGCCCGGCTGGCCGGATCGAGCGGGCCGCTGCTGGAGGTGGTCGAGGAGGCGGGCGGCGTGCCGCCCCGCCTGTTCAGCGCCGTCGCGCTCGTCGCCGTCGCCAACGGCGCGCTGCTCACCGGCATCATGTCCTCCCGCCTGGCCTACGGCATGGCGAAGGACGGGCTGCTGCCCGCCGCGCTGACCAAGGTGCTGCCGGGCCGCCGTACGCCGTGGGCCGCCATCGCGGTCACCACGCTGCCGGCGATGCTCCTCGCGCTCACCGGCAGCGTCGCCACCCTGGCGTCCACCCTGGTCCTCCTGCTGCTGGTCGTCTTCCTCATGGTCAACACGGCGGTGCTGGTGCTGCGCCGGGACCCGGGCGAAGCCGACCACTTCCGGACCCCGACCGCGCTTCCGGTCCTGGGCGTCGCGTCCTGCGTCGTGCTCGCCACGCAGATCGAGGCCCAGGTGTGGCTGCGCGGGCTGACGATCGTGGCCGTCGGCACGGTGCTCGCCGCGCTCGGCGCCGTACGGCGCACCGGACGGGCGGACGGGGAGGTGCGGGACCCGGGCCGGACGGGCACCGTCCCCTCGGCCGGCCAGGACCACGCGGCCCGGCCTCAGGCGCGTGAACGCCGGCCGACCTGAAGGCGGACGCGGGGCCGGGCTCGACCGCCCGGTCCGTCAGGACCCCCGGACGCCCTGGCGGCCGGGGGTCGATCCGTTCCCGCGCGCCCTTATGACACGAAGTGGGTCGCGGAGCGGGCACGCTGCCACATGCCGGGAAGCTGCTCGTCGGGACGCTGCTGTTCGCCGTGCAGGGCGTTGAGCACCACCAGGCATCCGGTCAGCGCCGGCACCGCCCACTGGGCGTAGGCCAGCTGCCGGCGGGCCTTGTGCACGTCGATGGGGTGCTTCTGCGCCTTCTCGGCGTCACCGGGATCGGTCGACGAGGCCAGCTCGACCTTCTTGCCCAGGACGCGGGCGTAGGCGGTGGCGGCCAGAGCCGCGGCGGTGACGGCGGTCTTGGCCACGGTGGAGGCGGCCACGCCCTCCTGGGCGGCGACGCGGTGCGCGTTCACGGCGAGCAGTCCACCGCCGCCGAACAGGTGCGCGCCGATCGCGGCGGCGTTGACCGGCGTCCACTTCGCCCATCCCGAGGAAGAGATCCGGTCCCTGGCCGTCTCCGTTCCGCCTTCGTCCCTGGCCGCTCCGTTGAGGCCGACCGCGCCCATCAGCGAACCGCCGAACCAGGCGGCCAGACCCACATCGTGCAGGCTGCGGATGAAGGTGTTGCGTTCGGACACGGCAGTACTCCTTCAGGAAGGGGAACGGGGCAGGCGGACAGGACGTGTGACCGGGCCGCGGTGAATCCGTACTTCGCGGCACGCCCGCGCACGTCCCTCTCACGCTCGACGGCGCCCGGCTCCACGGAAGTGTCGCGGGGCTCTTCGACTCTCACCCGCGGGCGACCCGGGTACAACCCTTGTGGCCCGTCGGGAGTCGAAGACACCACGATGTGGTGAGGGTCTTCGTGCAATCGGGTCACAGGAATGGCATACGATGCGCGCGACCCACATGAAGATCACATAAGAGGATGTACACGTCATGACAACCCGCGCTCCGCGTCGCCCCCTGCGCGGCACAGTTGCCGTTGCCGCCCTGCTCACGATCGGCGCGGTGGGGTGCTCGGACGTCTCCGACGCCGTCGACAGTGCCAAGGACGGCGCGAAGAAGGTGGCGCGCCAGCGTTCGGTGTTCTCGCTGGAAACCGGCGACTGTTACAACCCGAACGGCAAGACCGAGGGGGAGGCGTACCTCGTCGAGGTCGTACCCTGCGACGAGGCGCACGAGGGCCAGGTCGTCGGCGAATTCGCGATCGACGAGGGCGAGAAGTACCCCGGGGACGAGAAGGTCTCGGCGATCGCGGACAACCGCTGCCCTCTCGAGGCGCAGAAGTACGCCCCGGACACCTGGGCGCTCCCCAAGGGGGTCGTCCTCTTCTCCTACTCCCCGACCAAGGAGAGCTGGGCGACGGGTGACCGCGCGGTGAGCTGCACCTACACCGCGGAGAAGGGCACGTTCAAGGGCTCGCTGGACACCGCGAAGTCCCTCGAGCCCGAGCAGGCCACGTACCTCGAGGGCTCGAACGCGCTCTACGAGGCCCTGTGGGCGAACCAGCCCGAGAAGGACACCGTCGAGGACGACCTGACCGGCTACAAGGCGCAGGCCAAGGCCGTCGCGGCCGCCCTCGACGCACACATCGAGGGCTTGGACGGCATCGAGGGCACCGAGGTCGGCAAGCTCCGGGCGACGCTGACGAAGGCGGCCGGGAACTGGAAGAAGGCCGCGGACGCCGCCGACGCCGACGCGTTCTACCTCGCCTACGACCCGGCGTTCACCGGCATCGACCCGAACGAGTCGGTCGCCGCCCGCAAGGAACTGGGCCTGGCCACCACCGTCCCGGCCGACGAGGCCGAGGTCTGGGCGGGCTGACGCCCCGCCGGATCAACGGCCTCCGCGGCTCGCTGCCGCCGGGTCCGCGCCCGTGCCGCGGACCCGGCGGGGAGCCGTCCGGACGCGGGTTCCCCGCGGGCCGCCGGCCCCTGGCCGAAGGCGGCGGCCCGGCCGGCGGCGTCAGCGGTTCATGGCCGCCCAGAACTCGTCGAAGGACATCCGGCGGTCGCCGTCGGTGTCGAGCGAGTCGATCACTCCCCGGGCCTCCGACTCGGTGATCGCGGTGCCCTCCAGTTCCGCCACGACCTGCCGGTACTCCTCTGCGGTGACCAAGCCGTCCCCGTCCAGGTCGTAGCGCTCGAAGACACTCCGCGCCGCCTTCTCCACCCTGTCCGTCATGTGGTCTTCCTTCCGCGATCCTGACTGACGGCACCAGCCTATCCGCCGGTTTCCGGGCGACCGGGCGGGCGGAGCCGCCCTCTCCGCCCGGCGTCCCGCCCCGCCCGCACAAGGGCCGGGCGTCTCCTCCGCGGCACGCCCCGGAACCGGACCAAGCGGCGCCGAACGCATCCGCGACGACCGGGTGCGGCGCGAAGCACTACCGGGACCGGGCACCGCGCCCGCGGGGTGGGAGCCGGGCGGGCCGCTCCCGCCGGTGCGGTCCGGCCGTGACGCCTGCGGTCACCGGCCTGACCGGTCCCCGCCGTCGCGCCGGTCCTCGAGGCGGACGGCCAGATGGGGCCAGTGCCCGGACCACCGCGCCAGGTCGTCCGCGTTCAGCGACCACTGCGCACGCAGGGCTTCGTCCGGCAGGAAGCGGACGCAGGTCCCCGTGGTGCCGTCGGCCTCGACGGGCTCCAGACCGGTCACCGGGACGCCGTGCTCATAGCGCCGGCTCCAGGATCCGTCGAGGCGGCGGTTGGTGTGGACCAGCCACTCGCTCAGCGCCGCGACGACGGACACGCCGCGACGCGGATGTCCGTCCGGAAGCCGTTCCGCCTCCGGACGGTCGAAGAAACGAAGGTCCCTGGTGGCCATGACCGGCTTCCTCACCACCCGGCCGTGCTCGTCGACCCGGGTGTCGGTGCCCCGTCCGTCGTCCTCCACCGACACCGAGCCGTCGGTGTGCAACGTGACCACGCACCGTCCGCCGCTCCGGCTCGCCGCCTCGTCGGCGGCGTAGGCGACGGTCTCGAGAACGAGGTGTTCCGGCCCGCACGGAGCGAAGCGTGCCGGTTCCTGGCGGATCCGAGCGAGATGGTCCGTGTCCACGGCGGCGGCCCAGTCGTGCGTGGTGCTGACCCAGGAGGCCCTTGATCCGTCCATCGGACAAGTATGCGTCGAGGCCGGCCGTCGAGGAGGGACCCGGGCCGAGGTCACGCGTGGCGCGGGCACGGCGACTCCCGTTCCGCCTCCTCGATCCGGTCGACGGCCGGACCCGGCAGGTCCGGCTGGGCGGTGCGTGCCGGGCGCGGTCCGAGGGACGCGGCGGTGCGCCGCCGGCCCGTGCCGGGGCGGAGCCCGGCGATCAGGGCGGTGGTGATCACCGGCGACAGCGGCGCGGCTTCCCGCCGGCGCACGGGCCTCGCCCGCACGCCGTGGGGCCACGGGGGCGCGTTCCGTCAGGACACCGGCGTCGTGGCCCGGCAGCCGGGGCACAGGCCCCAGAAGGTGACTGCGGCCTCCTGGGTGTCGTATCCCTCCGGCAGCCGCGGCTGCATGCAGGGTGCCGCGCCCACCGCGCACTCCACGTCACGGAGGGAACCGCAGGCGCGGCAGACGAAGTGGTGGTGGTTGTCGTGGCGCTCGATCTCGTAACGGGCGGGTCGGCCCGCGATCTGGGTGGACCGGACCAGGCCGGCGTCCGTGAGGGCGTGCAACACGTTGTAGGTGGTCTGCAGGGACAGGCGGCCGGTGATCCGCTCTGCGCGCTCACGCAGGGTGTCGGCGTCGAGGTGACCGCCCGGGTCCGAGACGGCCATCAGCACCGCCATGCGCGGAGCGGTCACTCGCACGCCGGCCGTGCGCAGCCGTTCGGCGGCCAGCGCCATCGGTTCATCGCCCGTGCCGGAGGCCGTCATGCCGCCCTTCCTTCGCGTCGTCGCCGAGACCGGGTGCGCAGGGGTCGTCGGAGAGCTCGAACCACACGCTCTTGCCCTCGGGCCCGCGCTCGCAGCCCCACCGTGCGGCCAGCGTGTCCACGAGGACCAGTCCGCGACCGGACTCGTCCTCCGGGCCCGCGTCGGCCGGGCGGGGAAGGTCCGGGGTGCCGTCGCCGACCAGGCAACGAAGGCCGGACACCCGCTCCAGGGTGAGGTGCACCGGACCGGAGGCGTGCCGCAGTGCGTTGCTCACCAGTTCGCTGACCAGCAGCTCGGCGGTCGGCACGAGGTCGTCCAGCCCCCATTGCCGCAGCACGTCACGTATGACGGCCCTCGCCGAGGAGCACGCGGTCGGTGACCAGGGCAGGGGCCAGGGCCCGCCCACGAACGACTCCACGCCGGTCGGGGCCGCCGCACCGGACGGCAGGGCGGCGGCCGGTCGCTGGGGACCGGGGACGGCCACATCGGTGATCGTTCCACCCGGGAGGGAGGCCCGGGGAGCTGTGCGATCCATGGAAGCGCGCTTTCGGGGGACGGCTGCGGTCTCCCTTACGACCGTACGCTTCTTCTTGAATCGGTCAAGAGTATGGATGACATCCTTTTTCATGATTGTTCACGGTTCCGGAGGAACAGTCGCGACCGCACCCCCGCGACGCCGGCCGGACGGATGACCATCGCTTCCCCCGCACGCCCGGCCGTCGACCGCGCCGGAAGCGGAAAACCGGATGCGGGTGCCGCACGGCCCTCCCTAGGCTGCGCCCGCGGGGCGGGTGAGGCCCCGTACCGACCGTCGACGGACCGGAAGATGCACAGGACATGACCAGCCGACTGTTCGCGATCTGCTTCAACGCCGCCCGGCCCGCGGACCTGGCTCGGTTCTGGTCCGGGCTCCTGGGGTGGGAGCCGGCCGACGGCCCGGACCACGGCGTCACGATCCTGCCCCCCGACACCGGCGGGTTCCGCATGCGTTTCCTGCCGAGCCGGGAGCCGAGGACCGGTCGGAACCGGGCGCACTTCGACCTGACGAGCGCCTCCCCGGAGCAGCAGCGGCGGACGGTGGCCAGGGCGCTGGAGCTCGGCGGGAAACACCTCGACGTGGGGCAGCTTCCGGAGGAGGAGCACGTGGTGCTCGCCGATCCGGAGGGCAACGAGTTCTGCGTCATCGAGGCCGGCAACACGTTCCTCTCCGGCACCGGCTTCATCGGAGCGCTGGCCTGCGACGGCACGCGGCAGGTCGGTCTCTTCTGGAGCGAGGCGCTGCGGTGGCCGTTGGTGTGGGACCAGGACCAGGAGACCGCGATCCAGTCGCCGGACGGCGGCACGAAGATCACGTGGGGTGGTCCCCCGGTGGCGCCGAAGACGGGAGCGAACAGGCTGTACTTCGAGCTGGCGCTCCCCGTCGGCGCGGACCGGGAGGCGGAGATCGGCCGTCTGGTCTCACTCGGTGCGACGCGCACCGGCGCCGGCGGGGACGACGGCGGCCGGGAGCCGATGCTCGACCCCGACGGCAACGAGTTCGTCGTCCAGGGTCCGCCGGTGTCGGCGAAGTAGCCCCGGATCTTGTGCGGGACCCGTCCGGGCGCGAAGCGGGGGCGGGACCGCCCACGCGGCCGACGGAACGATCGTCCGCGGGTGCCGTCGCCCGGGCCGACGCCAGCACCGACGGCGGGACGAACCGGCGGGCGGCCCGGCTGCACGACCGCCCCCGCGCGGACGCCCGGACCCGCTGGTCCCTCGGCGGCAGCCCGAAGCGCCCGGCACCACGGACCTGCCGGCCCGCGCCACGGACACGGCCGGCCGTACCCAGCCGGACCTCTCCGTGCCCCACACCCAGGGATACCTGTTCGACGCCGTGGTGCGGCATCCGGTGAACGTGGTGTGACGGACACCGCCGGCCTCGCCCCGTGGCGGACCCGAGCCCCTCGGCCGATCGTGCGACGGGACCTGTCCGTCACACGATCAGCGGAGCGCCGGGGGCCACGAGTCACTCGTCGATCGAGGCACCGAAGCGCGCGTCGGCTCCGGGAGCGCCGAGCGATCCTCCGCCGTACGACCACGAGCCGGTGCTCACCGTCCCGGTCGTGGAGGCGGCGAGCCACCAGACCACTCCGTCGCCGGTGTTCTCGCCGGGTGCCGCGGCCAGCAGCTCGCAGCGGCCGTCGGCGTCCGTGTCGACGAGCCGGACCTGCCCGCCCCAGCGGTCCCCCTCCTCCGCCGTGCCGGGCACGCCCGCCAGGCTCTGGTCGAAGGACTTCGCGCCCACCGCGGTCAGCCCGGCGGCCGAGCCGCGCAGGATCCGCACCCCGCCCGCGTCCGCCACGGCGTTGATGTCCTCGCCGGGCACGCCCACGGCCAGGTCGGCGTGACCGTCGCCGTCGATGTCGGCGAGGGAGACGTCGGCGCCGAAGCCGTCGCCCAGTTCGGCGGTGCCCGGCACACCGGCGGTGTACTGGGCCCACACCTGTGCGGGAGTGCCGAGTTCGTCCACGTTCTCCATGCCGTCCTCGGAGCCCAGGTAGACGCCGACGTACCCACCCGTGAGGGGTTCGTGCTCGTCCTCGGGCTTGTCGGGCCTGCCGTAGACCAGGTCGTCGTATCCGTCGTCGTTGATGTCGCCGGACGCCGTGGCGGAGCCGCCGGCCAGGTCGCGGGTGTACGCCGGCCCGTCCGCGGCGCCCATGTACAGGGAGGAGCGTGGCCTGGGGTCCTCCTCCAGGCTGTCGCCGGACACGAGCAGGTCCGCGTATCCGTCGCCGTCGTAGTTCCCGGTGGTCAGGGAGGCGGGCCGGATCGGGGCGCGGCCGGGAACACCGGCGGTGTCGAGCCGGCCCGCTCCTTCCAGGGCGTCGGCGCCGTGGGTGAACAGGGAGGCGCCCTCGCGGTCGGCCACGGCGAGCACGTCGCCCGGTGTGGTCCCGGAGAGCCGGGCGGCGACGGCCAGGCCGAACCGGGCGTTCGCCGCGGGCGCCTGCGACCTCAGGCTGACGCTGCGGGCGGGGGTCAGTCCGGTCCGGGAGCCGTAGAGGACCGTCACCCGGCCCGCGTCGCCCACCGAGCCCTCGTCCTCGCCCGGCGCGGCGACGATCGCGTCGTCGTAGCCGTCGGCGTCGAGGTCGCCCGTGGCCACGGCGGTGCCGAAGCCGTCGCCGGACTCGGCGGTGCCCGGGACGCCCGCGGTCGCCTGACCGAAGACGGCGGTGCGGACCCGGGGGAGGCTGGTGGC
Source organism: Streptomyces sp. NPDC126497 (assembly GCF_040302425.1). Taxonomy (NCBI): domain Bacteria; kingdom Bacillati; phylum Actinomycetota; class Actinomycetes; order Kitasatosporales; family Streptomycetaceae; genus Streptomyces; species Streptomyces sp. NPDC126497. The sequence continues at coordinate 108,862 of NZ_JBEORT010000007.1, read as the reverse complement.
GGTGCCGATGCCGCTCGCGGCGCCGTACTGGACGGTGACGTAGCCCGCGCCCTTCTTGCCGCCGTCGGTGCCGCCCGGAGCTCCGGTCAGGACGTCGTCATAGCCGTCGCCGTCGAAGTCGCTGTTGCGGTCGTCGGCGTAGGTCCCTCCGGGCGTGCCCGCGAAGGCCGAGGGTGCGGCGGTGAGGGCCGCACCGGTCAGCAGCAGGAACGACGCGGCGGCAACGGCCGTGGAACGTCTGCGGGTCATGATCTGCTCCCGTGGGTGGGGTCGTGGGTGGGACGCGGTCACCGATTGGATCCGCGGCGCACGGGGAAGGTTGTGGTCCGCCGCCTTCTGTGACAGAGCGGTGACGCTGACGTCGGGAGGGCGTCGGACCCGTCCCGAGGTGCCGGCGGACCTCGGCCGGCCGCCGCCGCGCCGGCGCGAAACCAACCAGGGGGAAAGGCGTTTGACGCCCGTGAACGTCCGGTGGTCGGGTGACGCCCATGAGCGCGGAACAGATGCATCGTGATGTGCACCCCATCGACGACGACCTCGTACGACGGTTGATCGCGGAACAGTTCCCCCGGTGGGAGGGGCTGGCGGTGGAGCGGTGGCCGTCCGGTGGCACGGTCAATGCCGTGTACCGGCTGGGCGATGACATGGTCGTGAGGATGCCGCTGGTACGGGGCGGGGCCGAGGACGTGGCGAGGGAGCGGGAGTGGCTGCCCCGCCTCGCTCCCCGGCTGCCCACGCGTATCCCCGAGGTGCTGGGGGCCGGAGAGCCCGCCCGGGGGTATCCATGGCCGTGGTCGGTGTACCGGTGGCTGCCGGGGGAGACCCCCGAAGCGGGGGCGCTGGGCGAGCCCTTGCTGCTGGCCGGGGATCTGGCCGCATTCGTGACGGCGATGCGGAGCATGACGCCGTCGGCTGCGCCGAAGGCGTACCGGGGCGGGCCGGTCGCCTCGCAGGACGCGGAGACCCGGGCCGCGATCGAGGAACTGCGCGGGATCCCGGAGGAGGGCGTCGACTGCGATGCCGCGGCCGCCGTGTGGGAGGAGGCGCTGCGGGCGCCGGGCTGGGACGGGCCGCCGGTGTGGCTGCACGCCGATCTGATGCCGGGGAACCTGCTGATCGACGGCGGCCGACTGGCCGCGGTGATCGACTTCGGGTGCGCGGGGGTGGGGGATCCGGCCTGCGATCTGTTCCCGGCGTGGAACCTGCTGCCGGCCGCTGCGAGGGAGCTCTTCCGTGAGGCACTCGCCGTGGACGACGCGACCTGGATCCGTGGCCGCGGCCGCGCCCTCTCCCAAGCGCTGATCGCGCTGCCGTACTACCGCAGGACGAACCCGGCCATGGCACGCAACGCCCGGCATGTGATCCGGGCGGTGCTGGGCGAAGGCTGAGCCGTTCCCCCGCGTGCCGGGCCGGGCCGGTCACCGCCACCCGTCGCATCGCGTGGCGACGGCGCGGTGCCTTTCGAGGCGGACGCGCGGCCGGCCCGGTACGGGCACGCGCATCCCGGCGGCAACAGCCCCGAGGCGGCCGGGCGGTGGACCCGCACGGGGACGCCGCCAGGGCCGTCGGCCGTGCGCGGGCCGAAGCACGACCGCACGCGGGGATCCGCGAACCCGCACGCTTCAGTGATCACGGCGGCATAGGTCTCCCGATGCGGGGCACATGAAGGTCTGCCCGGACGCTGCCCGGTGGTGAGCCGTGGTGCCGGGCGTGGTGGGCGCAGCCAGTTTCCCGTGGTGCGGCCGACCGGTCTGCGAGATGGACTTTGAGGGGAGAGGTATCACCATGATCCTTCCGGCGGAGAAGGAACTGCGTGCTGTGCTGGCCCGGTTCGCCCAGGCGCGCATCGAACACGATGTACGCCCCACCGGCCGCACCAGCCGGGACCTCGAGGACTCCGCGTACACGCTGTGCGTCATGACCGGATCCCGCACCGTCGAGGAGGCGCTGCTCGCGGCCGACGCGCTGCTCGAGCAGTACGGTGCGGGTCGGGCGGGCTCCCCCCGGAAGGAGGAGACGCTGGCCGCGTGAGTCCGGATCCCCTCCCCCCGCCGCCACGTCGGCCGACGGCGCTCCGTCCGGAGTGCGGCAGCGGCGAGCTCGGCCGCCGGTCACCGGACCGCCGACGACCCCGCGTCCGCCGTCGGCGGCGCGTGCCGTACGTGTCGAACAGGCGGCTGTGCGGGACCGATGCGCCCACCAGGCGGTGAACCCGTCATTCCGTTTCATGCTGTGGCCGCCCGGGCACCCAGCGGGCCATGGGTGACTACAGCGAAACGATCACGGTGGCGGTGCCGCCGGAACGGCTCTTCTCCTACCTCGCCGATGTGCAGAACCTGCCGGCCTACCTGCCGCGCCTGACCTCCGCACGCCCGCACGACGGTGACAGGGTCACGGTGACCGCACACATCGACCCGGCCGACGCCCCTTCCGGTCGTGGAACGCCGACCGGGCGGCCCCGGCCGCGGGTTCACTCGGGTGGCGGAGCGCATGGCGCGCCCCGCCGGCCGGGCCGCGCCAAGGTCGACCTCGAGGGCAAGGGGCGCCGCGGCGGCGTCGATGTCCGTGCGTCGGTCGTCCAAGGAAGGACGTCCCGCTCCCCGCGGGGAAATGCAGGTGCAAGGCCTGCCCGGCGCTCCACGGGAAGCCCCGCTTCCGCCCTGGCGGAAGCGGGGCTTCCTCCGGTTCGCGCCGCCCGCCTCAGGACCTCGCCGGCCGCGGACGCCACCGCCCCTCCCGCCGTCCCCCATGGCCGGGCGGCCCACTGCGCCCCGGGCGCCGTGGCTGTCCACGGGCGGTCCCTGTCGACACGTGTCCTACGCCGGGTTCGATCGTTGACCCATGCGCCATTTACTACGCGAAAGGGACAAACATGCGTAATAGTCTCGCCGTCGGTGCCGTCGTGGCCCTTGTCGCTGCCGGGGTGCTCCTCCCGGCCTCCGCCTCGCAGGCGGCCCCGTCCGTGCCGGCCGACCCGGCCGCCGCGTCCGCCGGGGACGGCAGGAGCCTGGGGGACCTGACGACCCTGGTCCCGGTCCTCGCTCGCAACCTGCTGCAGGGGGACTCGAGCAGCGAGAGCAACCACACCGTGCAGGAACCCGCCGACAGCCCTGAGGGATCCAGCAGGTAGCGCTTCGCCGGATTCCGCCTCCGGTCCTGCGTGCGGTGGGGAACCCCTGGGCGCCCGACCGCACGTCAGGCCCTCGTGAACCGCCCCGGGCACGCCGGGAGCCGGTGGGACCCGCCCGGGTGGCGCTTCCCGTCGAAGGTCCGGGAAACCAGGGGCGGGAAGGGGGTAGACGATAGTCATGGACGGCACACGATCCCAGCAGGACGAGCGGAGCCGGCAGGAAGCCCGCGCTCGATGGACCATGCGAACCTGGCAGTGGGCCAGGTGGCCGGCCCTGATCCTCGCGGTCAGCTGGGCGGCCACCTGGCTCCGCAATCTCGGCGGGGACGAACAGGGACGGGACCTGTGGTGGCCCTTGGCCAACGCCGTCATCTGGACGGCGTTGACCGTGAACGGCTTTGTGACCTGCCGCCGGATCAGGACGACGATCCTGCCGGCCATCACGGGCCGGCCGTCCACCTGATCACCTCGCCCGGCCCGCCTCCCGCTCCCCGCCGTCATGGACCGTGCCCGGCGGACGGCCGACGGCACCGGCGGGATGCGCGGACCGCCGCTCCGCGTTCGTCCCCGGTGGGTCAGATGCCGCAGGTGGGGGCCGACCAGTACGGTGACGGGTCGAAGGCCACATGGGTGTGGTCGTTGTGGCCCGGGTAGCCCGGGCCGAGGATTTCCGAGAAGCCGTGCGTCCTGGACTGCTGGGCGAGACGGCACAGGGACGGCGAGCCGACGAGGTCGGCCGCGTCGCCGTAGAGGTGGCGACTGGTGGCGGAGCCGCCGACCGCGTTGTTGCACGTGCGGGAGCGGAAGCCGCTGGAGACGGTGATCGGGACGTCGCCGAGGGCGTGCCGCATCGCCTCCAGCTTCCACATGGTCCTGAGCGCGTTCGACTTGGCGGTGGCTGCGGAGACCGCGCCGCCGGACCAGTCGGAGTTGCACTTGTTGAGTTCGGCGTAGCTGAAGTGGACGGGCGTGCAGTCGGCGTCCTGGAGGGCGTAGATCTTGCTGAAGGTCGCGGGCCCGGCGATCCCGTCCGCGCTCAGTCCGTAGGCGGCCTGGAACTTCTTGACGGCGGCGGCGGTCCGTGCGCCGTACTGGCCGTCGTAGGAGAGGCGCTCGCCGGAGGTCACCCAGCCGGCGACCCGGATCTGGAGCTGGGTCACGTCGCTGCCGGAGGATCCCTGGGAGAGGGAGCGGTTCCAGGTGTAGCAGGAGTCGGCGTGCGCGGCGCCGGCGGTGACGCCCACCCCGACCGCCATTCCAGTCGTGAGCATGACAAGTGAGAGAAGAAGGCGTGACACGCGTCTGAACATTCCGGCCTCCCGACCGTCGGGTCGACAACAACCGGAGCCCAGGGTGCGGCAACGAGCTACGCGCGTCAATGGCGTCCACCGGGAAGCGAAGGCGACGCTCCCGTCTCCGGTGGGCCTCCCGCATGTCACCCGCCCGTCGGCGCCGGCCCGGCCGCCGACCCCCCGGGCCCGCTGCCGCCGCGGGCCCGTCGGGATCGCGCCGCGGGTCAGACGGGTGTGGACCGCGTCCGGTCGAGGGTGGGTTCGAGACGCACGACGATGCCCTTCGACGTGGGCTGGTTGCTGACGTCGGCGACGCTGTCCAGCGGCACCAGGACGTTCGTCTCCGGGTAGTAGGCGGCGGCCGAGCCCTTGGCGGCCGGGTAGGGCACGACCTCGAAGTTCTCGGCCCGGCGCTCGCTGCCGTCCGTCCAGACGCTCACGAGGTCGACGCGATCGCCCCGGGCGAGGCCGAGTTCGGCCAGGTCGGCCGGGTTGACGAGCACGACGTGACGGCTGCCGCGGATACCGCGGTAACGGTCGTTGTTGGTGTAGGGGACGGTGTTCCACTGGTCGTGCGAGCGCAGCGTCTGCAGCAGCAGGTGACCCTCGGGTGCCCGGGGGACCACACGCTCGTTGCAGGTGAACAGGGCTTTGCCGACCTTGTTGGGGAAGACGCCCTCGTTGACCGGGTTGGGCAGCTGGAAGCCCCCGGGGCGGGTCACCCGTGCGTTGAAGTCGTGGAAGCCCGGCACGACGCGGGAGATGCGGTCGCGGATGGTGCCGTAGTCGCCCTCGAACTCGTCCCAGGGGATGTCCGCCTCGCCGTCCAGGGTGCGGCGGGCGAGGCGGCACAGGATGGCGACTTCGCTGAGCAGCAGCGGGGAGGCCGGTTCGAGGCGGCCCCGGGAGGTGTGCACCTCGCTCATGGAGTTCTCGACGGTGACGAACTGCTCGCCGCCCGACTGGACGTCACGCTCGGTGCGTCCCAGGGTCGGCAGGATCAGCGCGGTGTCGCCGCAGACGGTGTGCGAGCGGTTGAGCTTGGTGGAGATGTGGGCGGTCAGCCGGCACGAGCGCATCGCCTCCTCGGTGACCGCGCTGTCGGGAGCGGCCCGGACGAAGTTGCCGGCCAGGGCCAGGAAGACCTTGACGCGGCCCTCGCGCATCGCCCTGATCGCGTTCACCGAGTCCAGTCCGTGGGCGCGGGGCGGGTCGAAGCCGAACTCCCGCTGCAGCGCGTCGAGGAAGGAGTCCGGCATCTGCTCCCAGATGCCCATCGTCCGGTCGCCCTGCACGTTGCTGTGCCCGCGCACCGGGCAGGCGCCGGTACCGGCGCGCCCCAGGTTGCCGCGCAGCATCAGGAAGTTGACGATCTCCCGGATGGTGGGCACGCCGTGCTTGTGCTGGGTGACGCCCATCGCCCAGCAGACGATGACGCGTTCGCTGCGCAGGACCTCGTCGCGGACCCCCTCGATCTCCTCGCGGGTCAGTCCGGTCGCCCGGAGGATGTCGTCCCACTCGACGGTGCGGGCGTGCCGGGCGAACTCCTCGAAGCCGGTGGTGCGGGCGTCGATGAAGTCGTGGTCCAGGACGGTGCCGGGCCGGGCGTCCTCGGCCTCCAGCAGCAGGCGGTTCAGGGCCTGGAACAGGGCGAGGTCGCCGCCGGGCTTGATGTGCAGGAAGCGGTCGGCGATCCGGGTGCCGCGTCCGACGACCCCGCGCGGCTTCTGCGGGTTCTTGAAGCGCCGCAGCCCGGCCTCGGGCAGCGGGTTGACCGCCACGATCCGGCCGCCGTTGCGCTTGGCCTCCTCCAGGGCACTGAGCTGGCGCGGGTGGTTGGTGCCCGGGTTCTGCCCGACCAGGAAGATCAGGTCGGCGTGGTGGAGGTCGTCGAGGCCGACGGTTCCCTTGCCGGTGCCCAGGGTCTCGCTCAGGGCGAAGCCGCTGGACTCGTGGCACATGTTGCTGCAGTCGGGCAGGTTGTTGGTGCCGAAGGCGCGGGCGAAGAGCTGCAGGACGAAGGCGGCCTCGTTGCCGGCCCGGCCGGAGGTGTAGAAGACCGCCTCGTCGGGGGAGGCCAGCGCCTTCAGTTCCCGTGCGAGGACGCCCAGGGCGTCGTTCCAGCCGATGGGCTCGTAGTGCTCGGAACCGGGCCGCTTGATCATCGGCTCGGTGAGCCGTCCCTGCTGGTTGAGCCACATGTCGGAGCGGGCGGCGAGGTCGGAGACGCTGTGCTCACGGAAGAAGTCCGCGGTGACCCGGCGCGTGGTGGCCTCGTCGTTGATGTGCTTGGCGCCGTTCTCGCAGTACTCGTTGCGATGGCGCCGGCCCGGAGCCGGGTCCGCCCACGCGCAGCCGGGGCAGTCGATCCCGCCCACCTGGTTCATGGTCAGCAGGTCCACCCCGGTCCTGCGCGGGGAGGTCTGCTCCAGGGAGTACTCCAGCGCGTGCACGACCGCGGGGACCCCGGCCGCCCACTTCTTCGGGGGTGTCACGGAGAGGGTGGTCTCCGGCTCCTCGCCGGACGAGTTCTGCATCGGTTCGCCTTTCTCTCGCCGTGTCCGGTACGCGGGTCAGCCGACGGGCCACTGGGCCACGCGGCTCCTGGGCGGCTCCGGGTGATCGTGCTGCACGCGGCCGTTGCGGATGGTGCCGCGCCAGGCCCCGCCCTCCTGCCCCAGTCCCTCGATGAACCGCTTGAAGTTCATGAGTTCGCCGCGCACCAGCCGGGCGGTCAGCCGGGCGACCCCGGGCGAACGGGTGAGGATCCTCGAGGCCCCCCGCGGTTCCAGGAGCATCCGGACGGTGATCGCGGTGCCACCGGACTCCGTCGGCCTGAACTCGGCCTCGCCCTCGTGGGAGGGGGTCTGCTCGAGACCGCGCCAGGCCAGGTAGGCGTCGGGGTCCTGCTCCACGATCTCGACCGCGAAGCGGTGGCGCAGGGGCCCGTAGCCGATGGTCCAGGCGGTCACGGTGGGTCTGACCTGCTCGACGCCGTGCACCACGGTCGAGAAGCGCGGGAAGGTCTTGAACTGCGTCCACTGGTTGTACGCCGTCCGTACCGGCACCGCGACCTCGACCGTCTCCTCGACGTGCCGTTCCCGCAGCGGTCGGCGGCGCGTGATGCCGTCACCGTCAGTGAGCCTCCCCGGTGTGTTCGGCACGGCCTGCCGGGTGTCGTCCTCGTGCGCCATCGTGGTCTCTCCTCCGGTGAGGGAGCCGGCCGCGCGGGCACCCGGCCTTCCCTCGTGCGTCAGGGCTTCCCTTCCGGTTCCCCCGTGGCGCACTTCGAGTCGTCCCGGTGCGTCCGTGTCCCGCGCGGTCCCGGCCACGAGAGGGGCGTGCCCACGGGGCCGGGGGCCGGTGAGCCCGGCCGTGCGCCACGAGCCCTCCTGCCCGGCGGGCACCCGGCAGGGGCGCGGAACCGGCCGCCGGACCCGGGCACCGCTCGTACGGCCCGCCGCGCGGGACAGCCGACGGCCGGGGGACCGCGGCCGTCACGACTCGGCGTGCGCCGGACGGTGCTCGCGACCGCCGGGATGCCGGTGCCGCCAGATCCAGAAGACCGCACACGACAGCAGGGCCCATCCGCCCAGCACCAGGAAGGGGAACGCGTGCTGGTGCCCCTGGAAGTACACCGCCGTGTGCTGCGCGTTGACCGAGGCGCCGGGCGGCAGCCACTTGCCGATCTCGCCCAGCGGGGACGGCAGCAGCGGCCAGGACACCGCGCCGCCGGACGAGGGGTTGCCCAGCAGGATCATCAGCCCCCACGTCGGCAGCATCGCCCAACGCCCGAACAGGGTGTTGAACATGGTGAAGACCATGCCGCTGGCGAACAGGGTGAGCGCCAGGATCAGCCACGACTCCACGAACGGCAGGTCGAGCGCGCCGAGCAGCCAGTCCACGGTCGCGGCGATGGCGAATCCGCCGAGCAGCGCGTAGGCGAGGGTGAACAGGATGCGTTCGAAGGGGGTCAGGGACCGTGCGTGCACGCTGAGCTGGATCGCCCCGACGAAGCCGATGATGACGGCGGCCAGCGAGATGTAGAAGATCGCCAGTCCGCGTGGGTCACCCTCCTGCAGCGGGTTGAGGTCCCGGACGGTGACCTCGACGCCGGTCTCGTCCCCCACGGCCGGCGCCGTGTCGGCCAGCACCTCCGCGACCGAGGCACCGGAGGCCCCCGACAGGTCGAGGACCACGGTCCTCCCGCCGTCGCGGATGTCGAAGACCGCAAAGACCTCCTGGTCCTCCACGGCCTGACGGGCCCCGGCGGCACTGTCGTACACGTGCACCTTCACGGACGCGTTCAACGCCTCCTCCAGACCGTCCAGAAAGGCCTGCCCGCGGTCCTGTTCGTACGACCCGACCACGGCCGCGGGGATCGAGTGCGGCGTCGGATCGGCCATGGAATAGGTGTACGAACCGGCGAAGAGGCCGGCCGCGGCCGCCAGGATGAGCACCAGCACGATGGCCGGCCACAACGGAGACTGCCGGAACTCGGACCACCGCTGTCCGCGTGTCGGCGGCTGGGCGTGGGCACCATCGAACATGTCGGCCATGGATGCGACATTTCCATAAGTGGGGTGAAGGGGCACGGAAAGCGCCGTCGCCCGTGGGACCGTCCAGGAGGGGGTGCGCCACCCTCACAGGCGTTCGGGCGCGGAGGGAAGGCGGGCACCGCCGCGCGGTGGACCTGGACGGCCGGACCCTTCAGGACGGCTCGGCCCGCACCCCGCGCCGCTCCCGTGCGGCCGTCGCCCCAGAAGGCGGACGGGCGGACAGGGGCCGGACGTGTGCCGACGGTTCCGAGGACAAGGGAGGATGGGGCCATGGCGATGTGTAGGAAGTGCGGTGCGCGAAAGCGCCGTTGGCCTCGTTCCTGTTCCCGGTGCCCTTCCCGGCCGGACCGGGGGGACACGGCCGCGGACGCCGCCGAGCTGGCCGTGGAGACAGGACTGCTCGGGTGGGCCGGGAGAGGGGTCATGAGCGTGGTGCGGCTGATACTGCGAGCGGCCGACTGACCGCCCCGTGCGGACGTGTCGCCCGGCAGGCCGTCCGCACCGGGCAGCCCTCGCTGCGGACGTCGTGTGCGACTGCGCTTCGCCGGCCGGCCGGTGCCGGGAGGGCGGGGCGGGCCAGGCCGAGGGCGCGGGCGGTCATGCTCCCGGCCGCACATCGGGGACGCCCGGCTGAGGGCCTTCCGCGACACCCTCCAGGTGCGCCAGTACCGAGTGCATCGCGCGGTCCACGGCCGGGTGCCACTCGCCGACCGGGTCGACGGTCTCGAAGCCGTGGTGGCCGCTCGGTACGTCGACCACCTCGACGGCCGCCCCGCAGTTCTTGCCCGCGGCCAGGAACGCCTCGACGGTGGCGGCGATCTCAGGGCTCTCCAGCCCCGCCCGGGTGAGGACGACGGGCAGGGCGCCCGCGCGGGGCAGGGCGTCCGCCGGGTGGAAGCGGTCGTCGGCGAGCCCCCAGTTCGGCAGTGGAGTGAGGACCGGGTAGGTGGCCGCCAGACAGCGCAGCCACGCCGGGGGCGCGCCCAGCCAGTCCGCCATGAGCAGCCCGCTGCCCGAGAAGAACCACAGGGCGATCCGGTCCGGGTCCACCCGCGGATCGGCCCGGACCAGTTCCACCGCGGCGGCCACGTCGGTGGCGGCGCACCCGTAGTCGGCCACATCGTGCAGCCGGTGGTCGAGGGTGGCGCCCACGGCTCCCCGCCCGGCCGCGTACCGCGCGTATCCCACCAGGGTCGGCCATTCCCGCGGGGTGGGCCGGGCCCCGGCGGGCACCGGTCCGCCGTGCACGAACACCACTGCGGGACGCCGGCCCTCGGCGCCGGGCGGCGGGTAGAGGTCGACGTGCTCCCGTCGCTCACGGGGGATCTCGGGCACCTCCAGCCGGAACGGCCGCAGGTGGGCGGGTGGCCCCGCGGCGCCGGCCGGCTCCAGCCGCTGCCCCTCGCCGGCCGCGGCCCGCAGCAGGACCTCTGCCAGCTCCTCGGGGCAGGAGAGCATCGGCCAGTGCCCCGTGGGGAGTTCGAAGAAGGTCACCCGGGGATCGGCCAGGGGACGGAGGGCCGGGTCGCCGAAGCCCACCAGCCTCCTCACCATGTCGATGCTCGCCCCGTTGGCGGTGCACAGCACTCCGGTGGTGGGCACCGTGGCCGCCGCACCGGTCAGGCGCAGCGGCTGGAGGAGGGTTCCCAGCGGCTGCGGCGCGGCCAGCGCGGTGAGCCGGTCGAGGGCCGCGTCGGAAACCCCTTCGGTACTGCCCCACCGCCGCCACCCGTCGCGGTCCGGGGGCGCCAACTCCCCGCCGGCTCCCTCCGCACCGGCCTGCGCGCACACCTGCTCGCGCAGCGCCCGGTCGGGCACCGCCGCCAAAGCCGGGACGCCGTCTCCCGGCAATCCCGCGTCCAGGTACACGACGCGGGCCACGCGCTCCGCCCGCCGGTCCGCAGCGCCCAGAACCGGATGGACGCCGTAGTCATGGCCGACCAGCACGATCTCCCGGCCGACGGCCCCTCCCACCGCGTCAGCCGTGCTCACCGAGTCGATCGCCGCGATCACGTCGGCGATATGCGTCTCCAGGTCGACACCGGACGGCGCGGCACCCGGGGACCCCGCCGGACCGTGTGATCCGCCCAGTCCCGTGAGGGCGACCGCGCGCACCTCGGCGCCCGCCCCGGTCAGCCGGGCGGCTGTCTCCTCCCAGACGTGGACGCCGGTGAACACGCCCGGCACCATGATGAACGCGGTCATGACCCTCTCCTTCGCACGCGGTCGCCCGCGGACCGGCCGTACGCCCGGCCCACGCTCGCCGGTACGGTAGGAACTCCCCCTGAGGGAGGTTCAAGTGTCCGCGTCCCACGACGGTCTGTGGAGCATCGGGGAACTCGCCGAGCACGCGCACGTCACCGTCAAGACCGTCCGCTACTACTCCGACCACGGGCTGCTGCCGGAGGCGTCCCGCAGTGTCGGCGGGCACCGCCGGTACGGACCCGGCGCGCTGGACCGGCTGCGCCTGATCCGCTCCCTGCGCGCCCTGGACCTCCCGGTCCCCGAGGTGCGCCGCGTCCTCGACGAGGAGGACGCATGGGGCGCCGCCCTCGAGGACGCCGTCGCCGGACGGCTGCGCGTACTCGGCTCCCAGCTCACGGCCCTGCGCTGGCGGGAGGCGGCACTGCACCTGGTGCGGGAGTGCCCGCCCGGGGAGCGGGCCGACCGGCTGCGGCTGCTCGGCGCGGTGGACGCCCCGCCGAGCACGGCCCCGCTGGCCCGGTTCTGGCGCGCCTGGCTGCCGCCGCGGATGTCGGCCGGGCCGACCGCCGCGTTCCTGGAAATGACGGTCCCGAAGCCGCCCGACGACCCTGAGCCGGCCCAGGTGCTCGCCTTCGCCCGGCTGAACGCCCTCGTCACCCGTCCCTGCCCGGTCGGCGCCCAGCCCCAGCCCGAGGCGCACCGGGCCACGGGGGCCCGCGGGGCGGACGTGCTGTACACGGGGCTCGCCGAGGCGTACGAGCTGGCAGGCCCGCAGCTGCGCCAGGACCGCGCCCCGCACCCTGGCGAGGCGCTGGACGGCTTCGTGGCCGCCTACGCAGGCGCGTACGACGCCCGGGACACCCCGGTCTTCCGCCGTCTGCTGGCCGGGCAGCTCACGGCCGACCCGCGGCTCGACCGGTACTGGGAGCTGACGGCCGTGGTGAACACCCCGCGGGGCGGCCGCCCCGAGCCGACGCCCGGGGCCGCGCACGACTGGCTGCTCGCGGCCCTGCGGGCACAGAACGACGCGGCGGCCTGAGTCGCCACCGGGCGGAGCGGGGTGGGGCCGGTCCGGTGGCGGCAGGCCGAGACCACTGCCGGGTTTCCCCACCCGGGAGAGCCCTCGGAACACAGCGGAGACGCGGGCCGACGGCAGGGGAGGGGAGGACAAGGCCTTCGCCGCCCGCGTTGCCGAGCACACCGGAACCGGCACACGGCCGCCGCCGGGGCCGGCGAGCGGCTGCCGTCCCCTTCCCGGGCGGGACCGCCGCTGCGCCTGACCGGGCACGGCGGGGATTTCGTGCCCGGCTCCTCCGGCTCCTGCCGGGACGTCTCCTTCAGGACGGCCGGCGGTGTGCCGCCCACCGCCGGGCCGTGGTGTTCGCCCGGCCGGGCAGTGCCGCCCCCGGCCGCCCGCCTTCGCCGCCGGGTGGCACCGGGTCCGCCGGCCCGGCTCTCACGTGCGCCGGCGGCTGTTGCGGGAGGCCTCCTGCAGGACCTTCCGGTAGAAGGTCAGGTAGCTCTCCTCGGTGTGCGTGGCCCACTCCTTGGCCAGCGGGTGGCGCTCCGAGAGCCGGTTGATCGGGACGACCATCGCGGCGTGGTGCTCGACGTGGAAGTTGTTGCCGTTGGTGAACCACTGGCTGAACCGGCTGCCGCTGATGGTTCTGGTGTTGCGCAGCACGTCGGTGCTGTCGTTGTCGCACAGTACGTGCTCCGGCAGCTCCAGCAGGAAGTGCATCGGAATCGACAGCAGGAGCGGTACGACCCACAGCACCAGGACGGCGTGACCGTGGCCCGTGGCCGTCAGGCCCGCGGCGGCCAGGACGAAGACCGCGAAGAGGCGGTACTCGGCGATCACCTGACGCTTGGCGCGCTCGGCGATCTGGCCCATCGTGTACGCCCAGCTGCCGCGACAGCTCTTGACGATGTCCACGCCGACCTGCCCCAGCCGTGCGGGGCTGAAGGTGCCCCGGAGCAGGGCGCCCCAGGTCAGCGGGGCGCGGGAGTCGAAACCGAAGAACTCGGAGTCGTCCGGCGTGCCGAGGTACTTGTGATGCTGGAGGTGTTGGACCCGGTAGTGGCTGTACGCCGACAGCAGCGGCAGTCCGAGCAGAAAGCCGACCGGCCGGTGCGTGGCGCTGCGGCGGAACGCGGAATGGTGCAGACACTGATGCTGGAGTTCCACCATGTGCGTGTAGATGGCGGCGAGCAGGAGCTCACCGAGGAGCACCGCCACCCATCCGTCGTTCAGGGCGAGGAATCCGCCCAGGAAGCAGATGAGGAGTGCCACGGCGAGCTTCAGGAGGAAGACCCGCTCGTCCCGGGGCGAGACTCGTGCTCGGGCGAACAGCACGCCGGCTGCGTCGTTGTCAGTGTTCATGCTCTCTCCCGTAGGCGGATCCGGACCGACTACTGCCAGGCCACCGTGGTCGTGCCGGCTTTCGTGCGGTACACCTCGCGGCCCAGCACGGAGTTGATGATCTGCGCACTGCGCCATGCCCCGAGGCTGAGCACGGTGTCATTGAGGCCGTGGCTGTACTCTCCGAAGCTCTGGGCGTAGATGCGCAGGCCGTCCGGACCCGCCCAGTCGAGGGAGTAGTCGGGCCTGATGTGGAACCTGCCGTCCTTGACGGGCAGCTGGTCCCGAATCGGCTTGAGGTATTCCGGGATGCGGGAGCGGTAGCCCGTGCAGAAGATCACCAGGTCCGCGGGGACTTGTTCGACCGCGTCGCGGTTGAGGTCGTTCAGGGAGACCAGGTACTGGTCACCGTCCTGCTCCAGGCCGACGGCGCGCCGGTGCGTGAGCAGACGGTGGCGCAGGCCGGATCCGATGACGTAGTCGAGGTGGTACAGCCGCTGGTAGATGGAGGCCACCAGCTGGTCGGTGATCCCGTCGCCACCGGCGTCGCGCTGCTCCCTGATGATCTCCGCACGGCGTGCGGCGGGAAGAGCGGTGAAGTGGTCGACGAAGTTGACCGAGAACCACTCGTTGTTGAAGGGCGAGTCGTCCAGCGGCTGGAACCCGGCCCTGTTGGACGTCCACGTCAGCGAAGCGGGCAGGTTGTGCTCGTCGGCGAGCATGTGGTTCACGACCTCGGCGCCGCTCTGTCCGGCACCGACGACGACGACCCGCTGGTCCCGCCACTTTGGGAGGGCGGTGGCCATGGTGCTGCCGTGCAGTACCCGGCTGCCCTCGAAGGGCTTCGCGAAGTCGGGCAGCCGGGGTTCGGCACCCGAGCCGAGGACGAGCGTCTTCGCCGTGCGGGACTCACCGCCGCCGGTGGTGACCTGGAAGCCGTCGTCGGTGACCGACACGGACTCCACGCGCTTCCCCCAGCGGATGGAGGGGAGTTGCGCGGCGGCCCACTGGTAGTACTGCTCGAACTCCCGGCGCGAGCAGTTGAGTCCGTTCGCCTCCAGGAACCGGAACGCCCTGCCTTCCTGCACGATGAAGTTGAGGAAGGAGAACCTGCTGGTGGGGTCCACGAGCGTCACGAGATCGCGGAAGTAGGTCACCGTGAGCTGGGAGTCCGGCAGCATCAGCCCCGGGTGCCACCGGAACTCCGGTCCGGCTTCCAGGAATTCGGCACGGACCTCGGTGAGCGGAGCAGAGAGCGCCGCCAGGCTCAGGTTCGCCGGTCCCACACCTATGCCGATCAGATCAAGGTCAGGCATTCCACATCTTTCGTTCAGGGAGCGAAGTGCTGCCGTTGGGTGCCACCGGCGCTGGGCCGGCCGTGGGAGGAGGGACCGCGCGGCGCCCCTACCGCCAGTACTCGTTCTGGATGCGCGCGATCCGGTGCGTGAGCGAGCTGTCGTCAGGAGCCTTGATCACGTAGGAGTCGAGGAAGTCGGTGGAGTGGCGCACACCTCCCCGGCCGTTCCCGGCGCTGCCGTGCCGGATGTGCTCGACGACGCCGAGCTCGTCCATGCGCCCGGCGTCGATGCCGCGGGCTTCGCCGCCGCCGG
This sequence comes from Streptomyces sp. NPDC126497, assembly GCF_040302425.1. NCBI lineage: Bacteria > Bacillati > Actinomycetota > Actinomycetes > Kitasatosporales > Streptomycetaceae > Streptomyces > Streptomyces sp. NPDC126497. The sequence goes on along the minus strand of NZ_JBEORT010000007.1, from coordinate 93,704 downwards.
GGTAGAACGCGATGAAGCCGCACGTCCCCTGCGCGGTGTCAGGACCGGCACCGAGCGGGACGTCGAGCCCCGCGTCGATGCGGATCTGGGCCTCGACAATGTTGAAGCCGTACTGCCACTGGAGGACGGGAGGGATGATGCCACCCGGCGGACGCCCGGCGACCTCGCAGAAGACGAGTTCGTCGTCCGGGGTGTGGAACACCTCCAGGTGGGTGGTGCCGTCCTGCAGCCCCAGTGCGGCGAGCACCTTGGTGTTGAGCTCGGTGATCCGCCGCACCAGCTCGCCCTCGCGCACCAGGACGGTGCCGAAGATCCCGCCGGGTGAGTAACTCGCCGGATCGGCCAGGTACTTCCCCACGCTGCTGAACGTGATCCGCCCGTCCTGCACAACGGAGTCGCAGTGGTGGATCTGGCCGGTGACGAACTCCTCGATCTCGTAGTGCGAGCCCGACAGGTCCAGTCCGGCGGTGATGCCGCGCGCCTCCTGGAGCGACTCGACGATGTAGAGGTCCTTGGCGGCCAGCCCCCAGCGGCTCTTGATGACCTTGCGTCCGGTGCTCCAGTCCACCTTGGTGAGGTCGTCCATGGAGTCGAGCGCGGCGAAGTCGGGGACCCGTGCGGCGTCCGCGGCACGCACGGCCTCCTTCATCCGCACCTTGTCCCGGAAGCGCAGCGCCGTGTCGTGGTCCAGGCCGGCCAGACCGAACTTCGACCGCATCTCGGCGGCCAGGAGCACCGCGCGTTCGTGCACGGCGATGACCCGGCTGATGGGATGGGTGCGCAGCGTCCACTCACAGACCGCCCGCCACCGCTCCTCCTCCTCGGCGTCGCACACCGCCACATGGTCGAGGGGGTGGTCGGCGAGTCCGCTGACGCCGCCGTGGTACTGGTTGCGGGTCACCATGTGGAGGTCGATCTCGGAGGTGGGCAGGATGTAGTCGCCGCCCCGGCTGAAGTGCGAGTAGGGATGGTTGTTGATGAACAAGGCGGTCGGCTTCGTCGCTGCGGTCGTCATCGTGCGTTCCCCTCCACGGATTCCCGGCGGTCGTCGCAGTCGGCCTCCTGCAGCCCCAGGGGGCCGCCGAGAGCCCAGCGCGTCAGGTCCAGGCCGGTCAGCCGCAGGAGCAGCGCGGCCTCTTCGTCGTCGCCGGGGAAGTGGTCGGCAGCGGTGACGCGGACCTCACCGCCACCGGTCCACAGGCGGATGCGGGCCGGTCCGTGCTCCAGCCCGGTGGCGTCGAGGAAACGGTTCAGCGCGGTCTGTGCGGCACCGTACTCCTGCGGGGACAGGCACTGCTCCGGTACGACGCCCTCGGCCCGCACCGGCGGCGACTGGCTGTCGAGCAGTGCCGGCCAGCGGTGGGCCCCGTCACGGGTGAAGGTGTACGCGGTGAATTCCCTGCCGCCGTTGCCGGCGGTGGTCACCCCGGCGGCCATGCGCTTGAGCACCTCCACCGGCGTGCCGGGCGTACCGAGCAGCGCGTTCGCGACGGCGGCGGGCAGCAGGCCCCGTGCGGTCAGGGAGACCACTGCGGTGGGGGCCAGCGGGCGCAGCACCGCCTCGACGAAGCCGGCGAATTCGTCTCCCACCGCCCCTTCCGGGCCGTCGTCGGGCCTTCCGGCGAAGTCCACCGTGTAATACCCCGAGTAGTCGTCGACGAGGTCCTGCACCGGCGCGCCGGGGGACTGCACGAAGACGGTGTGACACCCGAGGGAGTGCGCGATCCTCGCCGTGCGCACGCTCGCGTCGATGACGACCAGGCGCCGCCCGGCGAGCCGTGACGCTTTGCCGACTCCTACCACTGCATGCCTCCGTTCTCGTACTGTGATGCCGCGCCGAGGCAGGAGAGCTCGTCCCTGATCGACGCCGCCTCCCACTCCTCCCGGCTGCGCACATAGCGGGGGGCGTCCGCGACGATGGACGTGGTCGACGTCCGCGCACCGGCGAGCCGCCACGTCACGGACCCGGAGACGGGCGCCACGGCCTGGGTGATGAAGGCCTGGCACGCGGCGCGGAGTTCGCCGAACCACCGTCCCTCGAGCGCCTCGCGGACCCAGAGCTGCTCCATGTGGAGCTTCTCCCGCATGAGTTCGGCGTCGAGCGTCGCCGTCTCCAGGTGACGGCGTGAGGCCAGCAGTAGCCAGGCCGCCGGCATCTCGCGCACTTCGAGGACCTTGACCCCGCCGGGCAGGTGTTCCAGTCCGGTGTGCCGCCCCAGTCCGTGGGCGCCCGCCCGCCAGTTCAGCCGTTCGATGATCGTGGCGAGAGGCAGCTCGTGCCCATCGAGGGCGACGGGCACCCCGCGACGGAAGGTCACCGTCACGTCCTCGGACGGGTCGGGCTCCCGCACACCGCTCCACCGGAAGCAGGACTCCGGGACGGCGTGGTCCTCGGGGTCGTCGAGGGCCCCGGACTCGAACTCCCGGCACCACAGGTTGGAATCGCCGCTGGCCGAACGCTCGGCCATCTCGTCGAGGCCGATGGACCGCAGCTCCTTGATCTTCCTCTCGCGGTCCACCGGTTCGAGGCTGTAGGGGCTGCCGAAGTATCCCTCGAACCCCAGCTGGTCCAAGGCCCCGTCCAGCCTGCGCAGGGTGTTCTGGGAGCGGTTGGCGGTGTGCAGGACGACTTCGGCGCCCAGTTCCCGGGCCAGCTCCGTGGCCGTGCGGGCGATCAGTGGCCGGCTCAGCGAGGAGCTGACGGGATGCGTGTCCAGGTACACCGCGTGGGCGGTGATGGCCGGCTGGACGAATTCCTCGGCGAAGGCCGTGAGCCGGTCGACGGCATGGAGCCGCACCCCCATGGCGTCCGCGATCCGCCGGAGATGGGGAAGGCTTTCGTCACCCCCCACCCTCACGCTCAGGGCGTGCACCTCGGTGGCCCCCGCCTGCACCAGGCGGTGCAGGAGGTAGGAGCTGTCCAGACCTCCGCTGAACAGCGTCACCACGGGACGCCGCAGGTCGACATCGCCATGGGTGATGTCGCGGAAGGAACGGATTCTCCTCCGGCTTGTCTTCACACCACACGTCCTTATCGTTCAACCGGTTCCGGCAGCGGGGGTGGCCGCGGTCGGCGGCGCCGCGGCATCGCTGTTCAGGAAGGGACGGCCGCCGCGGCGTCCGCCGTACAGTCCTTGAGGAAAGAGAGCTTCGAATAGAAGTTCCGTTCGGCGGCGATGCCGTCCTTCGCCAGGAAGGCCTCCACCAGGTCGGTCAGGCGCCGCAGCTCGTCATCGATGGAGGAGGCGTCCATTCCCTCGTGCCACCGGGTTTCGAGATACTCCATCTCGACCTGGCGCAGCTTGCGTCCGTCGGGTCCGTCCACGGTGGTTTCGTCCGACTCGATACCGAAACAGTGCCCGGTGGCCAGTGACTGCACATTCACGTCGAACCGGGTGCGCCGGAAGCTCGGAAGACGCCGGAAGGTCAGGCCCGGGAACTCCCGCGCCAGATACTCGTCGAAGTTCTGGTCCGGCACTTCCACGCCCTTACGGAATATCTCCGTCCGGCGCAGGGCGTCAGCGGGAAACGTCTTCATCTTGAGCTGGTAGCGGCCGTCCGGATTCTCCTGGAAGGCGTAGTGTCCGGCCGCCTCGGACGGTGCGACGACTTCGTAGTTGTGCTGGACGAAGTGCCACCGGGTCAGTTCGTATCCGGGATCGGTGACGAAACCGGGAAATCCGCCGTTCTCGACGGACGTCCAGATGTCCTTGGAAAGGGACCAGATGGACGCGTCGTCCAGGAGTGTCACCTTCTGTTCGATCTCGACGCCCTTCTCGTAGGGAAGGTAGGCGTTGTTCTCGATGCGAAGGTGGTCTTGGAGTGCGGTGCGATGCCGCAGGGCCTCGGCGACGATCTCGGGAAGTCCGGCATCGGCGGCATGGTGGAATCGGGCCGCCCGTACGAACAACGTCCCGATCGTGCGGACGCGGGCGCACATCAGCACTTCCGTGCAGGGCCGGTCCGCGGCCGTGTGGGTGCGGAGCAGCATCAGCGGCGCGAGCGCCGCGAGGGGGGAGCCGGCGGGTCCGGCCGACGGGGGGAGGGCGCCACTCAGATATGCGGTGAACTCCTCGGGGAATCGGGTGCACGCCCAGGTGGTGAGGGGTTCGGCCGGCCGGGGGAGCGGCCGGGCGGCCCCCGCGTCGTCGATCAGGGAGATCGCCTGTGCCGTGGTGTCTTCCTGGCGCAGCAGTTCCATGGCCCGTGTGCCGTTCCCCGCCTCCGGGGCCAGTTCGGCCACGACGGTCGGCGCGCCTTCCGTCGGTGCGACGGAGTACTGGTGGGCGATGTCCGCAAGGACGAGACGCCTGGTGACGCCGACGCCGGGCCCCGCAGTGCTTTCGGTCAACTGCGCTGTCAAAGCAACTCCTCGAATCGAGATACTCGGGGCGACAGACGAGTCTTCGTTGAATCCCTTGAGGCGGCAGAAGGAAAGAGCGGAGTGAAAGGGCCGATTTCTCGATGGGACTGACGCGCCTGACCGGCAACCACTGGGCCGGATCGCTGCCCGCAATGCCGCCGGAATCAGGAACTCCGGGGCGGATGAGCGGGATTGCCAGGATGGGATGGCTCAGCCCTCAAGGGCCGAGAAGATCACAACGAGGAGGCATGCTAGGCCGCTTTGTGGACGAGAGTCAACGGCCATTTCCGAAGCCCGGCCGGCGGCTTCCGCGTCATCCTGACCTTAAGGTGGGGAAGCCGTTCGGAACGGACCAAAGCGGTCATGTGGCGCCACCCCCGGGCCCCGGAAAATTTTCCCTTGACGTTCACTGTCCATTCAGCAAGGCTTGCGGCGATCTTGCTCGGCACAGTTCGTTGAATGATGGAGGATTCGCGTGGGTGACACAATGCAGCGTCTTGTGCTGCTTGTGCTGGATGGATTCGGATGGGCCCCTGAGGGCAAGCACAATCCACTGAAGGAAGCCCACATTCCATTTCTCTCCGGACTGGCCGAAAAGTGCCCCCCGACGCTCTTGGAGGCGTCGGGCCCGGTGGTCGGTCTTCCCCCTGGTCAGGTCGGAAATTCCGAAGTCGGGCACCTGACCATCGGGGCGGGGCGGACCATCGACCAGGCAGCGGTGAAAATCGGCCATGCGATCGCCGACAACGGCCTCCGCGGCCGCGCCGAACTGGCCGAGGTCTTCGCCCGGTCGCGGGCGGCCGGCACGCCGGTGCACGTGGTGGGCATCGCCTCCCACGGCGGTGCCCACGGCCACATCGACCACATCGCCGCCGTGCTCGACCTGGCCGCCCACTACGACTGGTCGGAGCGGACCTATGTCCACGCGATCAGCGACGGCCGCGACGTGCCCGCCCGCAGTGCCCTGGACGACCTCACGCAGCTGGAGGAGAAGGGCGCCCGGATCGCCACCGTCGTCGGACGCAAGCTGGCCATGGACCGCTCCGGCCGCATGGACCGCACCGCCGCCGTCGTGGCCGCGCTGACCGGACAGGGCGAGCCGGCCGCGACCACGGCGCACTGGCGCGACGCGATCGCGGAGCAGTACGGCGCGGGCGTCACCGACGAGGACCTGCAGCCGGTGGTGACCGCGGCCCCCCGCATCGCGGCCGGGGACGAGATCGTCCTGACCAACTTCCGCCCCGACGGGCTGCGTCAGCTCGCCACCCTGCTCGCCGGGACCGGGCGCCCGCTGACCACGATGACCCGGTACAGCGACGACATCCCGGCGTCCGTGGTCTTCGACCAGGGCCGGGTGGACGGCACCCTGGCGCAGGCGGTCGCCGGGGCCGGACTGGCCCAGGTGCACATCGCCGAACGGGAGAAGTACGGCCACGTCACCTATCTCCTCAACGGCTACACCCAGCAACTCCAGCCGGGGGAACGGCACATCCTCGTCGACAGCAGGACGGACGTGCCCAGCTTCGCCCAGGCCCCCGAGATGTCCGCGCGGGAGATCACGGCCGAGCTGGTGCGCGAGATCGCCTCCGGCGAGGCCCGGTTCCTGGTGGCCAACCTCGCCAACGTCGACACCGTCGGGCACACGGGCGACTACGACGCGGTCCGACGGGCCGCCGAGGTGGTCGACACCTGCCTGGAGGAGATCGCCCGGGCCGCCCGGGACCACGGGGCGTACCTGGTGATCACCGCCGACCACGGCAACGGCGAGAGCATGCGCGAGGCCGACGGCACCACCCCCGACACCCGGCACACCGCGAATCCGGTGCCCCTGTGGGTGCTCGGACCGGACCGCGCCCTGGCGCCGACCGGGGACCTGCGCGACATCGCGCCGACCTGCCTTCACCTCCTGGGCATCCGGCCGCCGACGGCCATGTCCGGACGAGTTCTGTAAAGGACCCCAGATGACCAGGCGACACGCCTTCAACCCGGTGCGGTTCGAACTCCCGCCGGATCTGGCGAAAGGAGCCACCCGTGAAGCCTTGCGCGCAGAGCTCCTGCCCCACGCGCAGCGCTGCCTGGACGGCAGCCCCGGTTGTTTCGTCGTCACCGGGCTGAACCACCTCGACGAGGAGGAGTACCGGCAGTTCGCCCTCGACGCCTCCGCGGCGCTGGGCGACCTGGTCCCCCAGGACAGCAAGGGAACGCTGCTGCGCGAGGTCCGCTACCGCGGCGTGGAGCTGGGCGAGGGCGCAACCGGCCGCTACTCGGACTCCCGGTCCGGTGGCAGCCTGCACACCGACTCCCCGCACCGGCCGACCGCGGTGCCCGACTACTTCGCCCTGGCCTGCGTGCACCAGGCCGCCGTGGGCGGCGACCTGGTCCTCGTCCGGCTGTCCGACATCCTGGACCGGCTCAGCGACCGGCCTGACGTGATCGAGACACTGCGCCGGCCCGTGCACTTCGACACCCGGGACGACACCCCGGGAGCCCCCCGCACGGTGCTGCGCCCCGTCCTGGAACGGCGCGCGGGCCGGGACCACGTGCACTATCTGCGGGACTACATCGAGATCGGCCACCGCAGCCCGGGTGTCGCGCCGCTGACGGACGACCAGATCCGCGCGTTCGACGCGCTCGACGCCCTGCTCGACGACCCCGAACTGCGGTCCCAGGACCGGCTCGAGGAAGGCGAGATGATCTTCATTGACAACCGGTGGACCCTGCACGGCCGAGTGGAGTTCCGCGACAGCGAGCACGGCCACCAGCGCCTGATGCTGCGCACCTGGATCGCCGCCTCCGCCTCCTGAGCCCGTCTCCCGTCGCCGCACAGCTCCACCTGCGACACCTTCCCGGTCCCGCGGCACACCCCTGCGTACCGTCGGCCCTTCCCTCCGCCGCCGGGGAACCGCCCTGCGGTCCTGTCTCCGGCGCCACTCAAAGGAGCAGCAAGCTTGACCTCTTATCGGTCCTTCCGCGAACTCATGGCTCAAGGTGAACTGGTGCGGGTCGCAGGCGCACATGACGCCCTGGGCGCCACCCTGGCCCAGCAAGCCGGCTTCCAGGCGGTGTGGGCGTCCAGCTTCGAGGTCTCGGCCTCGCGGTGCCTGCCCGACGCCAGCATCCTGACCATGACCGAGTACCTTTCCGCCGCGGCGAACATGCAGAAGGCGATCGGCATCCCCGTCGTCGCGGACGTGGACACCGGCTACGGCAACAACCTGAACGTCGCGCACATGGTCCACGAATACGAGGCGGCCGGCATCACCGCCGTCTGCATCGAGGACAAGCTCTTCCCGAAGGTGAACAGCTTCGCCGCGACCTCCCACGACCTGCTTCCGCTGCCCGACTTCACCGCCAAGCTGCGCACGGCCAAGTCCGCCCAGCAGGGCGACGACTTCTACGTGATCGCCCGCACCGAGGCCCTCATCAACGGCCTCGGCGTCGACGAAGCCCTCGAACGCTGCTCGGCCTACGCCGACGCCGGCGCGGACGCCGTTCTCGTCCACTCCAAGAAGAAGGACGAACGCGAGGTCGTCGAGTTCCTCGACGGATGGGACGGACGGCGGCCCGTGGTGATCGTGCCGACCACCTACCCGCAGTGGTCCGCGGCGGAGGCCACCAAGCACGGGGTCTCCGTGGTGATCTACGCCAACCAGGGGCTGCGCGCCACGGTCCAGGCCCTGCGCGACACGTTCCGCACCATCTACGACGACGGCACGTCGCTCGGCGTCGAGTCCGGTATCGCGCCGGTCTCGGACGTGTTCGCCCTCCAGCGTCTCGACGATTGGCTGGCCCTCGAAGCGTGATATCCAACGACGAATTCTGCACGGCGCTCACCGAACGCGGCTTCGACTTCGTCGCCGGCGTCCCGTGCTCGTACTTCAGCGGGCCGATCGCCCGGCTGACCCGCGAGGGCATCTACCTCCCGGCCGCGAACGAGGGAGCCGCGCTCGCCGCAGCGGCGGGAGCCGCCGTCGCCGGACACCGGGCGGCGGTCATCGCCCAGAACTCGGGCCTCGGCAACCTCATCAACCCGCTGACCTCCCTCACCCGGACGTACGACATCCCCGTCCTGGTGTTCATGAGCCTGCGCGGCTGGCCCGACCCCGCCCAGGACGAGCCCCAGCACGCCGTGATGGGCACCTCCACGCACCGGATCCTCGACGCGGTGGGCGTTCCCCACCTGACCGTCCCCGCCACCGCCGAAGCCGCCGACTACCGGGCCGTCCTCGACCGTGCGCAGGAGGAACTGGCCGCGCGCAGGACGGTGTTCGTCCTCACCCAGAAGGGGGCCGTCGAGAAGCACACGGCGCCCGCCGCGCCCGGCGGCCCGGCCGACCGGCCCAGCCGCATCGACGTACTGCGCGCGATCGAGTACCTCCTCGACGGCACCGCGGTCGTGTCGACGACCGGCTACACCTCGCGCGAACTGTTCGGCGTCACCGGCTCGAAGAACCACTTCTACATGCAGGGATCGATGGGGCACGCCGCCGCGTTCGGCCTCGGCGCCGCCCTGCGCACCCCCGAGCGCCCCGTCGTCGTCCTCGACGGCGACGGCGCGGCCATCATGCACCTGGGCACGCTCTCCTCCGTGGGAGCCGCGGCACCGCACAACCTCGTCCACGTCATCTTCGACAACGGCTCCTACGAATCCACCGGCGGGCAGGCGACCACCTCCCCGTCCACGGACTTCGCCGGCATCGCCGAAGCCGCCGGATACGCCTCGGCCCGCGTGTGCGACACGGTCGAGGACGTCACCTCGGCCCTGGCCGCGGCACTGCGGGGAGACGGCCCGCACCTTGTCGTCGCCAGAGTGGCCGGCAGCGGCATCGCGGCCTTCTCCCGGGCCACCGCCGCCATGACCACGACCGACATACGCGAGGGCTTCGCGGCACGACTCCACAGCAAGGAGACGTCCCGTGCCGGATGACCTCTCCGTCCTGGACGGTACCCCGAAAGTGCTGTTCGGAGCGGGTGAGGCCGACCGCCTCGACGCCCTGGTCGCCCGGTACGAGCCGGAGCGTGTCCTGGTGGTCGCCACCGAACGCGGCCTGGAGCGGGCAGGGTTCGGACACTGGCGCACGAGCCCCGGCCACCGGGTCTTCTCCGCGTTCCGGCCCAATCCCGACCTCACCGACGTACTGGCCGGCTGCGCGCTGCGGGACGGCTGGCAGCCGGACCTCGTCGTCGGACTGGGCGGGGGCAGCGCCATGGACGTGGCCAAGATGGTGCGCGCCCTGCCGGCCGACGGCGACGCCGCCCGCGCCTGCCTGGGTGCGGGCCCGGCGCAGCTCGCGGCCGGGGCCGGGACACTGATCCTGGTCCCCACCACCAGCGGCACGGGCAGCGAGGTCACACAGTTCGCCACGGTCTTCGACGGGGAGCGCAAGTACTCCTTCGACCATCCACTGGCCGCCGCCACCTGCTCCGTCGTCGATCCGCAGCTGACCGCGACCTGCCCGGCCGAGGTCATGACGAGCTGTGCGATGGACGCCCTGTGCCACGCGGTCGAATCGCTGTGGGCACGCCGCTCCGACGACAGCTCGCGCGCCCTCGCGCTCCGCGCGCTGCACGGACTGACCGGCCCCCTGGCCAACGGCCTGAAGGACACCTCGCTGCCCGTCCGGGAACAACTGGCCCGCTCGGCGATGGAGGCGGGGCGGGCCATCAACGTGACCCGCACCACGGCCGCACACGCCTTCGCCTACCGGCTGACCAGCCATCACGGCGTCCCGCACGGAGTGGCCTGCCTGGTCAACCTGCAGTGGCTCTACGCGTACAACACCCAGCACGTCGAAACCCACTGCGACGACACCAGGGGCGCGGCCCACGTCCGGTCCCAGCTGGGCACCGTGGCGGCCGCCTGGGGCCTGGAGCCCGACCGGGTGCCCGGCCACCTGGGCCGGCTGCTGTCCGACCTGGGCTGGTCACCACGGCTGTCCGACTACGGACTGGCCGAGCACGACCTGCCGTCCTACGTGGCCGCGGGTCTCGGCTCGACGGCACGGGCCGCCAACAACCCCGTACGACTGGATGAATCGCTGGTGCTGATGGCGCTGCGCGCCATCCACTGACGTGGAAGGAAGAGGGCATGAGACGGGCTGCTCCCTATGGGGCGTGGACGTCCCCCATCTCCGCGGCGGACGTCGCCGCCACGGACAGTCACGCCAACTGGCCCGGGTTCGTCGGTGACGAGATCTGGTGGTCCGAACGCCTGCCCCATGAGGGCGGCCGGACGACGCTGATGCGTGCCGTCGAGGGCGGCGGCGCGCTCAGCGTGCTCCCGCAGCCCTGGAACGTGCGCAGCAGGGTCATGGAGTACGGGGGACGCGCCTGGACGGGTGCGATGTCCGAGCGCGGTCCGCTGATCGTGTTCGTCCACGCCCGGGACCAGCGCCTGTACCGCTTCGAGCCCGGCCTCCCCGGCGCCGTGCCCCGGCCGCTCACGCCCGTCGGCGCCGACGGGGGGGAGCTGAGCTGGGCCGACCCGGTCCTGCGCACGGACGCCGCGGGAGCACCGGTCGAGGTGTGGTGCGTACGGGAGAGCACCGCTGTGGGGGAAGCCCCACGACGCGACCTGGCGGCCGTCCCGCTGGACGGCAGTGCTGCTGACGACCCCGCCGCCGTGCGCCGCCTGGCCTCGGGTCACGACTTCGTGACCGGACCGCGCGTCTCGCCGGACGGCCGGCACGTCGCGTGGGTCGGCTGGGACCACCCCGCCATGCCCTGGGACGAGAGCCGGGCCCGCGTCGCACGGATCCACGAGGACGGCACCCTGTCCGCCGCCTGCACCGTGGCCGGTGGACACGACGAGTCCGTGGCACAGGTCGAGTGGACCGACGACGGCGGTCTGTACGTGATCACCGACCGGTCGGGCTGGTGGAACGTCCACCGGGCCGACCCCGGGGGAACCGCCTCGGACACGGTCAACGTCTGCCCGCGCGAGGAGGAGTTCGCCGGGGCGCTGAGCAAGCTCGGGCTCGCCTGGTGCGCCCCGCTGTCCGGCGGCCGCCTCGCGGTCGTCCACGGCACCCACTCCGCCCGGTTGTCGGTGCTCGACCCGGCCACCGGCGAACTGACCCCGCTGCCCGGCCCGTTCACCGAGTGGAAGCCGCTCCTGGCGAGTGACGGCGACCGGCTGATCGCCGTCGGGGCAAGCGCGGACCGCGACTTCACCGCCGTACTCATCGACACGTCCGACGGTACCTGGACCCCCCTGTCCGAACCGCGGGCCACCGCCCACCCCGACCTGCTGCCCCGTCCCGAGGGCAGGACGTTCACGGGCCAGGACGGCCACAGGGTGCACGCCGTGGTCTTCCCGCCGCGCAACCCGGACTTCACCGGGCTTCCCGGGGAACGGCCCCCGTACGTGGTGTTCGCGCACAGCGGGCCCACCGGCCGCTTCCCCATGGCGTACGACCTGCAGATCGCCTACCTCACCAGCCGGGGCATCGGCGTGGTCGGGGTCAACTACGGCGGCTCGACCGGATACGGCCGCGCGTACCGCAACCGGCTGCGGCACGCCTGGGGGGTCGCAGACGTCGCGGACTGCGCCCTGGTGGCGGAGGCCCTGGCCGCGGAGGGCAGCGCCGACCCCGGGCGCCTGGCCATCCGCGGGGCGAGCGCCGGCGGCTGGACGGCGGCCGTGTCGGTGACCACCCTGGACACCTACTGCTGCGCGGCCCTGCACTACCCCGTGCTGGACCCCGTCACCTGGCGCAACACGCAGAACGGCGGGTTCGAGGCGTACTACCTGGATGCGCTCATCGGCCCGTGGCCGCAGGCCGAGGGGGAGTACCTGACCCGCTCGCCCGCCCACGCGGCAGCCCGCGTCGCCGTGCCCTTCCTGCTGCTCCAGGGCAGCGCCGATCCGATCTGCCCGCCCGCACAGGCGGAGGTCTTCCTGGCCGGCGTGCGTCCCGGGGCGGCCCCGTACCGCCACCTGGTGTTCGACGGCGAGAGGCACGGCTTCAAGCGCGCCACCACGATCGTGGAGTGTGTCGAGGCGGAACTGGCGCTGTTCCGCGACGCCTTCGGCGTCACGGAGGACGCCGCGCCACCCCGTCCGGCGGAGCTCGTCGACACCCTGGTCGACGCCCAGGCGCAGCGCGCGCCCGAGCGCGTCGCCGTCCGGGACGCAGCCGGCAGCTGGACCTACGCCGAGCTGCTGGCCCGCGCCGACCGACTGGCCGGCACACTGCGTGCGGCCGGGGTGCGGCCGGGCGACCGGGTCGGCATCCACCTGGACCGGTCCCGTGACCTGGTGGCCGGGCTCCTGGCCGTACTGCGCGCCGGGTGCTGCTACCTGCCGCTCGACCCGCAGTACCCGCCGGACCGGCTGCGGTTCATGATCGACGACGCCCGTCCCACCGCGCTTCTGACCCGGCGCGCCCTCCCCGCCCTCCCGCACGGCGACGGGACGCGGCTCGTCCACATCGACGAGGTCGGCGACGCCGCCACCGCACCGGTCGACCGCGCGCGGACGACACGCGGTCCGGACGACCCCGCCGTCGTCATCTACACCTCCGGCTCCACCGGCACCCCCAAGGGCGTCGTGCTCCCGCACCGGGGAATCACCGGCATCCTGCGCCACAGCCGGGACGCGTTCGCCTTCACCGAGGACGACTCGGTGCTCGCCCTGGCCGCGTTCTCGTTCGACTTCGCCCAACTGGAGATCCTGCTGCCGCTGATCAGCGGTGGCACCGTGCACCTGATGGATCGGGCCGTGGCCCGCGACCCGGAGCTGCTCGAAGCGGCCCTCCGAGAGTACGGCGCCACCTTCGTGATGGGCACGCCGTCCATGTTCAGCGCGCTCACCGCCTTCGGCTGGCGCCCGCCGGGCGGACTGCGGATCGTCTCGGGCGGGGAGAGCCTGACCCCCGCGGTCACGGCGGCCCTCGGCTCCGCCGGAGCCCTGTGGAACATCTACGGCCCCACCGAGACGTCGATCTACTCGCTGTACGAAAGGGTGGCGACGGGCGCCGCTCCGGTCGACACGGCCTCCGCGCGGGACACGGGCGTGACCATCGGCCGGCCCGTGCCCGGCACGATCGTCGAGCTCCTGCGGGACGGCGCACGGTGCCCGGACGGCGACATCGGCGAAATTCACATCGGCGGCCCCGGGGTGGCCGTCGGCTACCTCGACCGCCCGGAACTGACCGCGGAACGCTTCATCGAGGACCCCTTCCGGCCCGGCGGGCGCCTCTACCGCACCGGCGACCTCGCCCGCCGCCTGCCCGACGGACGCTTCGCCTACGAAGGCCGCGCCGACGACCAGGTGAAGATCCGCGGGCACCGGGTGGAACTGGGCGAGGTGGAGGCACGGCTGGCCCGGCACGCCGACGTCCGCGCGGCGGCCGTGGTCGCCGAACAGGGCCATCACTCCCTGCGGCTGGCCGCCTACGTGGTGATGGCCGGCGGCCCGAGCGCCGACACCGGAGGCCTGCGCCCCTACCTGGCCCGGTATCTGCCCGAGTACGCGCTGCCGCACCGCATCGTGGCGATCCCCGAGATCCCGCTCAGCCCCAACGGCAAGACGGACCGCCGGGCACTGCGGGCAGCGGCCCCCGCCCGGCCCGCCCCGGCGGAAGGGCTGGCCGGGGTGTGGCGTGACGTCCTCGGCGTCGCGGACGTCGCCCCCACGGACGACTTCTTCGCGCTGGGCGGCGACAGCCTCAGCGCGATGGAGGTGACCATCCGGGCCCGTGACCTCGGCATCCCCCTGCGCCCCGCCGACCTGTACCGGGGCGGGACCCTGGGCGAGGTGAGCGAGCTCGTGACGGCGCGCCACGGTGCCGCTCCGTCAGCGGACCTCCCGACCGTGCTCTCCCCGGCGCAGCGGCGCTTCCTCGACTGGGGCTACCGGGAGGCCGACCACTACAACACCTCGCTGCTCCTGGACGTGGCCGGCACCGTCGACCGCACAGCCCTCGAAGAGGCCCTGCGCCGGCTCGCCGAACGGCACCCCGCGCTGCGGCTCCGGCTGCACGGCGCCACGCCCGTGACCGACCGGGCCGTTCGAGCCCCGTTGTCCTGGCACGAACTGCCCGTCACCCGCAGCGAGGAGGAGACGGAACGCGTCTTCCTCAAGGAGGCCGAACGCGTCCAGCAATCCCTGAGCCTGCGCGACGGACCGGTGTGGCGGGCGGCCTTCTTCTCCGGTCACGGCGGCCACCGGCTGCTGCTGGTCTTCCACCACTTCATCACCGACGGCATGTCCCTGAAGATCATCGCTCGTGATCTCGGCGCGCTGTACGAGGCCGTCGCCACCCGGGACGCCGGGAGCGGGCCGCCGCACGCCGCGGTGTCCTGGGCCGTGCACGCGAGCACCCTGCACCGGTTCGTCAACGGGCCGCTCGGCGAGCACTTCCTGCGCCGCTGGGAGGCCCTGCCCTGGCCCGCGCCCGGCGGCCTGCCCGCCGATCGCCCGGACGGCAGCATGCATCTGAGCCACGTCAGGTCCTTCTGGACCGAGCTGCCGCTGCCCGAGGGCAACGCCCCCCGGCAGGAGGAACTGCTCATCGCGTCACTGGCCGCGGCCGTGGCCGGAGCGACGGACGGCCGCACCGGCGCCGTCGAAGTGTGCCGGCACGGCCGCACCGACCCGACCGGCGGACCCGGCTACGCCGAAACCGTGGGCTGGCTCAACAGCATCGCGCCCTACGTCCTGCGCCTGCCCGAGGACGCCGGGGACGACCGGATCGCGGCGGCGCTCGCCCACCAGATCACGGAGATCCGCGACATGGAGCAGACCTGGGGCGCCCTGCTCCACCTGCACGACGACGCGACGGTGCGCGACCGGATCGCCGCACTGCCCGCACCGGACGTCTACCTGAACTTCCTCGGTGCCCGCATGCACGACGTCGAGCTGTCCGGACCGTTCCGGCTGCGCGGCGGGGAGGTCGGCACGGAGATGACGCCCGACCGCACACAGCCCTACCGCATCAAGATCTACGCGGAGACGACCCCCGAGGTCCTTCGGCTGCAGTGGCAGTACAGCTCCGACGTCGACGACGAGGACCGGATCAGGCGCATGGCGCGGGACTGCGGGCGCTGGCTGGACCGCCTGTCCCGCTGCTCCTGACCTCCCTTCCGCCCGCACTGGAGACCGCATCCGTATGCAGCACGTACTCATCGCCAACCGCGCGGCGATCGCCGCGCGCGCCGCGCGCACCTGCCGCGGCATGAACCTGGAAACGACCGCGCTGTCGGCCCGTGCCGACACCCAGAACACCCATGTGACCTGGGCGGACCACGAGATCACGGTGCCCGGCCACGGTCTGTCCGACACCTACGACTCGGCCGAGCGGGTCCTCGACGCCGTGGACCGCAGCGGCGTCGACTGCGTGTACCCGGGATACGGATCGCTGGCCGAGAACGCCGAGTTCGTCATGGGCCTGGAGGACCGGGGCGTCACCTTCGTGGGACCGCCGGCGCGGGCCCTGCGCCTGGCGGGCAGCAAGGCCGAGGCCGTCGAGGTCGCACGGCGGGCCGGTGTGCCCGTGCTCCCGCACGCATCCGGCCGGGGACGCGACGAAGTCCTCGCCCGGGTCCGCGAGATCGGCCTGCCGGCCGTCCTCAAACCGGAGTTCGGTCACGGCGGCCAGGGAGTGCGCATCGCCCACACCGCCGCCGACGTGGAGCAGGCCGTGGCGGCGGGCCCGGCCCGCACGTCCTGGTACGTGGAGAAGTACCTCCCCGTCAACCAGGTGATCGGCATCTCCCTCGCCGTCGACCGGGACGGCACCGTGCTGCCGCTCGGCGAGCGCGAGAGCCTGCTCGTCGCGGACGGCCTCAAGCTGCTGGAGGCGTCACCGGTCGCCGGAGTGGACACCTCGACGCTGGCCGCGATGCGCGCGGACGCGGCCCGTGTCGCAGGCGAGTTCGGCCTGCGCAACGTCATGACGGTGGAGTTCATCGTCGGCCCGGACCGCTACTACTTCCTGGAGGTCAACGGCAGGCTCCCGCTCGCCTACCGGATGTCCGAGAGCCAGATGGACATCGACCTCGTGGAGCTCCAGCTGCGGATCGCCCGTGGCGAGCCGGTCCCGGCCGACGCGTACCCCGTCGACCGTGCCCGGCACTGCCTGGAGGCACGGCTCTTCGTCCACCCGTCGGAGCTGGGCTCGTTCCCCGAGGTGGGCACGCTCTCCCGGTTCGAGATGGCCGACGGCGACGCGGTGACGTTCACCTGGACGGTCGATCCCGCGCGTCCGGTCACCTACGAGCTCATCCTCGCCCAGGCACTCGCCGCGAACTCCTCGCGCGCCGCGGCCGCCCGCCTGCTGCGCAAGGGCCTCGAGGCGTCCCGCGTGGAGGGACTGCGCTGCTACCTGCAGGAGATCCTGCACCGTCTGAACGACGAGTGCTGAGACGCCCACGCCCACGCACATCACGGTCGAACCACCGGAGAAACACATGAGTCAAGGACTGACGGTCGCCTTTCTCGGCATCGACGGCATCGGCAAGAGCACCCTGTGCCGCGCCTTCGAGGAACGCGTACGGAGCAGCGGACACGAGGTGGTGACCGTCACCTGGCGCTCCGCCCTGGAGGAGACCGGCGAGCCGTGGCCCGCCGTCCCGCTCCAGCAGCTGTGGCTCGAATCGTTCCGCACCCTCTACGGGGCGGGCGTGCGCGAGGGCCGACCGTTGGACATACCGCGCGGATACGACGAGTGGCGGGACAACGACTGGGAGCGCCGTCTGGCGGCGGAACCCGTGATGGAGAACCGTGCGTCGGGGGCTCTGGCGGCCGCCTTCGTGGAGATCGCGGGCAACGTCCTGCTGGCCTCGGAGGTGACCCGCAGGGCACTGGAGCGGGGTGCGATCGTGGTCCAGGAGTCGTATCCCATCAAGCACGTCCTGAAGGAACTCGCGGTGGCCGAGCGGCTCGCCGCCGGGGGCGCCGACGACCCGGCCGCCGATGCCGTCGGCGAGCTGGTCGGCATCGTGCGGGGCCTGCTGAACACGGTCTTCGGCTCGTCGCTGCTCCGTCCCGACGTCGGCATCCTCGTCGACGGCCCGTCCTCGTACGCCTACCGCTGGCGCACCGCGCAGAACGGCGCGGTCGGCGCGCTGGAGGACTACGGGGCGGCGGGAGAACGCAGCGAGGAGTCGTTCAGCCGTCTGCAGGACGAGACGGCCAGGCTCTTCCGCGAACACGCCGACTCCTGGGGCTGGATCGTCCACGAGGTCGACGACGGCGGCGTGGACGCCAACACGGCCCGTGGCCTGGAAGCCCTGTGCGCGCACCCCGAACTGGCACGGCGCCTGGCCGCCCCACCGCGCCCCGCCGACGTGATCGCATGACGGCACCCGTCGCGACGCCGGCGGACACGCGCGTGCTGCGTGTCCTGGTCACGTCCTCGATGCTCTCCAAGGTCGCGGACTGGCAGCTCGGCATCGTCATTCCGCTGGCCGTGCTGGCCGAGTCGGACTCCGTCGCCCTGTCCCTCGTCTCCTTCGCGCTGCGCGGCGTCACCTATGTGGGCTCCCCGTTCCTCGGCGCGGTCATCGACCGCTTCGACAAGCGCACCGTCTTCGTGCTCGCCCAGCTGCAACAGGCCGTGTGCCTGGTGCTGCTGGCGGCGACGCTCTCCCACCCGCTGGTCGTCGCCGCGTTGGTGCTGCTGTCCGGAGTCGGCGGTGTCGCGAGTACCATCACCGGACAGTTCGTCCTCATCCCGAAGCTGATCGCGGCGCCCGCGCGCCCGGCGGCCGTGGCCAAGCTGAACGCCGCCATCGAGCTGTCGAAGGTCATCGGACTCGTCCTGGGCGGAGCCTCCTTGAGCCTGCTCGGTGCCGCCCCGGCCTCCCTGGGCATCGCCCTGCTGTACCTGTCGGCGGGCTGCGTCGCGCTCCTGCTGCCCAAGGTGGCGTCGAGCCACGGCCGGATGGACATCCGGCGCGATCTCGCGATCGGCTTCCGCTGGGTCGGCAAGCGCGGGATCCTCTGGCTCGTGGTGACCATGTCGATGACGAACCTCGCCATCGGCCAGCTGGAGCCGGCCCTCATCACCGAGTTCGGGCACGAGGGGATGAACACCACCCTGATCTCCGTGGTCATCGCGGTCGGCCTGCTCACAGGTGCCGCGGCCAGCCGCCTCGCACCGCACATCCTTCCCTCCCTCGGCCCCGAACAACGCATCCTCGCCGCGCAGGTGATGGGCCTGGCGGGCCTGGTCCTGGTCGCCACACCGGCGCTGCCCGTCCGGATCGTCGGCTTCATGGTGGAGTGCTTCGCGGTGGCCGTCAGCAACGTGGCCTCGATCACCTACCGGCACGAGACGATCCCCGCCGACGTCGCGGGCCGGGCCAACGCCACGATCCGCATGTTCATCACGGGCGCCGCCCCGCTCTCCGGATTCCTCTACGCCTGGTCGAGCCGGTTCAGCGGCTACCGCTCCTGGCTGCCGGCCCTCGTCCTGTGGACCGTCGCGATCGTCATCTGGGCCGTGTACACGCGCCGCGCCGAACGCGCCCCGGCCGCACCACCCTTGGAAGGAGCCGCCCGTGGAGATCACTGAACAGGACCAGGTCGTCATCGCCCAGGTCGACCGGGAGGAGGCGGAGCACCAGACCTGGAAGAAGGCGGACGCGCCCATCGACATCGTCAGGCTCACCGACTCCGAGGACCTCGACGAGGCCACGCTCTGCGACCTGGGCTTCGTGGCCCGCCCGAAGTGGCTGAACTGGTGCGCCCCCACGCGGGCCTCCCAGCAGGACTTCGAGGCCGCCCTCTCCGGCACCGAGCGCAGGAACATCCGTCTGGGGCGCAGAACCGTGCAGGACGAGGGCATGCGCATCCGGATACGGAAGGGCCTCACCGAGGAGTACGTGGACGAGTTCCTCACCGTCTACGACCGCCAGATCGCGGGAATGCGGCGCGGCAAGAACTTCGCCCGCCGATGGCGTGACCGTCTGCTCGCTGCGGCCGGCGAACACGTCGGCGTCAGCGTGCACCAGGGCACCACGATGATCGTCGGTTCGCTCTGGTGGGCCCGGCCCGAGCCGTCGGTCCTGCAGATGCGGTTCTCCGCGGCGGCGCCCGACGCCCGATCGGGCCGCGTGATGCGGGCCGCCTACACGGAGGCGTTCCAGTACGCCCGCGACCAGGGTCTGACCCATGTCTCCCTGGGCAACGACCCGTCCCTCTTCGGGCACGTCGTCCAGCCGGGCCTGTTCAACTTCAAGAGCCGCTTCGGCTTCGCCCCCGTCCCCTCCCAGGTCCTCGACCCCTCCCTCGCAGGCGAGTTCGCCGACCGGATCCTCCGACTCGACGCCCTCTCGGACCCCGCGCTCGTGGTCACCTGGGGCAGCCACCGGGGGGCGTCGCCGTCCTGGCCCGACGCCGCGCGGAAGCCCGGACACGACCTGCTCGTACTGTCCCGGGCCCCCGGTGCCGCATCGGCCGACCGCTTCCGCACGGACGGATTCCGAGAGGTCCGCTCGGTTTCCGTCGCCGCGGGCGGGTCGTCCGTCACGCCTGCGACCGGTCGGCGGAGCGACGGACGACCCAGCGGTGGTGCGGAGCGCCCGGGAGCGGGGCGGACCGGCCAGGACCGGCCGGACGGATCCCCGGACCGCCGGCGGCGTGGATGACGGGACGGCGGCCGGGACGGGCGCGCCGGGCCGTGTCGAGGTCCCGTCCGTCGGACCGCCGGCGGCCGCCGGCACGACGGACCGCCGGTAAGCTGCGGCGGTGCGTACGGTCGAGCTTCTGTTGGACGAGGCGGCGGAGTCGGCGGTCCGGGAGGCCTGGCGGCGGCTCGCGGACGCGGGGCTGCCCAGTCAGGCACGTCACCGCTCACCGACCAACAGCCCGCACCTCACCCTGGCCGCCTGCCCGGAGTTGACCGCCCCGATCCGCTGGGAGCTCGCCGAGGTGGCCGCCGCCCTGCCGCTGCCGGTGCGGTTCACCGGAGTGGTTCGCTTCGAGCGGCCCACCTCGGTGCTGGCCTGGGCGCTGGACTGCGACGCCGCGCTGGCCGGTCTGCACCGCCGGGTGTGGGAGGCGGTGGCCTCGGACAGCCCGCCCGGCACCCTCAGCCCGTTCCACGCTCCCGGGCGCTGGAGTCCGCACATCACCCTCGGCCGCACCCGGCGGGCAGGCGCCTTCGCCGACCGGCACCTGCCCGGACTGCTGCCGGCGCCGCCGATGCCGGCCCGGCTCGTCACCCTGCGCAGCTACGACACCGGGACCGGCACCGTAGAGGTGCTGGAGCCCTGTCCCTGAGAGGCCTCCGGCTTCCGCTTCCGGCACCCCGTCAGGACGGTGACCGCCGGTCGCCTCCGCCCCCGCTTGCGGCGGCCGCCCCGCCGCAAGCGGGGACGGGCGTTGCCGGCGGTCCGGGTGTGGTCATGCCGCGGCCGACGCGCCTGTCAGCAGTCGGCCCATGGCGGCCAGCACGGACGGTTCGACGCGGTAGTAGACCCAGGTGCCGCGCCGCTCGGAGGTGAGCAACCCGGCCTCCTTGAGCTTCTTCAGGTGGTGGGACACCGTGGGCTGGGAGACGCCGACGTCGGAGATGTCGCACACGCACGCCTCTCCGCCCTCGTGGGAGGCCACGGCCGAGAAGAGGCGGAGGCGGACCGGGTCGCCGAGCGCCTTGAACATCCGCGCCGCCGTCTCGGCCTCCTCGGCGGTCATCGGCCGCTCGGTCAGCGGCGGGCAGCACGGCGTCACACCCTGACCGTCGGCGGGTCCGAGCAGCGGCAGCGCCTTCGCATTCGACATGTGTCTATGTTGACACACGTCGAACCAGTGCGGGGAGGGTCGTCGCCGGCACGTGGGGCGGGCGGCCGGGCGCCGGGCCGCGCGTCCCGGCCCGCGTCGCGCGGCGAGTTCGACGACGGGCTGCGCCGCCACCCCGCCCGACGGACACCGGCCCCGGCACGCAGCCGACGTGGCCCTTGCAGTGCCGGCCCGTCGACGGACCCCTCAATTTCGATGAATGTCTATGTTGACGTTCATCGATGCAGATGTCGCGGCGATCGAGCGGGCGGGCGACGGCCGCCTGATCCTGGTCGGCGAGGACGGGCGCCGCCTGGACCCGGTCGACGAGGTGATCGTGCTGACCGGCTTCCGCCCCGATCCGTCCTTCCTCTCCGAGGTCCGCCTGGGCCTGGACGAGCGCCTTCAGGCGCCGGTCGCCCTGGCGCCGCTGATCGATCCCAACCAGCACTCCTGCGGCACCGTCCACCCGCACGGCCATCGTGAGCTCTCCCACCCCGAGCAGGGCGTCTACCCGGTCGGGATGAAGTCCTACGGCCGCGCTCCGACGTTCCTCGCGATGACGGGCCACGAGCAGGTCCGCTCCGTCGCCGCCGCGATCGCCGGCGATCTCGAGTCCGCCGACCGTGTGGAACTGACCCTGCCCGAGACCGGAGTCTGCGGGGGCAGCGGCCTGTTCGACGCCCCTGACGCCGCTCAGGCCGACGGCGGCTGCTGCGCGCCCGCGCCGCAGTCCGTCCGGCTCGGCACGCTCGCGGCAGCGGGCGCCGCAGCCGAGGCGGCCCCGGCAGGCGGCTGCTGCGGCTGACCCGCCACTCCGTTCACCCCCGCTGTCCGGCGAAGAACTCCGTGAGGGAGGCGGCGAGTGCCTCCGGGGCTTCCTCGGCCACGTGGTGCCCGGAGTCGATGCCGTGGCCGTGCACGTCCGGAGCCCACTGCCGCCAGATCTCCACCGGGTCCCCGTACAGGTCCTCGAGGTCGTCCCGGAGCGACCAGAGGATCAGCGCCGGGCACTGGATCCGTGTCCCGGCGGCGCGGTCGTCCTCCTCGTGCCGCCGGTCGACGGTGAGGCCGGCCCGGTAGTCCTCCAGCATCGCCCGTACCACGTCGGGGTTCCTCATGGCCGTGCGCCACTCGTCGTGGTTCTCCTGCCCCATGGTCCGGGGATCGCCGCGGTACCAGCTGTCCGGATCGGCGTTGATGACCCGCTCGGGGACGTCCGGCTGGGCGAAGAAGAACCAGTGCCACCACTGCGTGGCGAACTCGGTCGTGATGCGGGACAGGTGCTCGGTGAGGGGCAGACAGTCGATCAGCGCCACCCGCGAGACCACCTCGGGGTGATCGAGGGCGAGACGCAGCGCGACAGCGCCTCCGCGGTCGTGCCCGGCGAGCGCGAACCGGGCGTGGCCGAGGGAGCGCATCACCTCGACCACGTCACCGGCGACGGCCCGCTTGGAGTACCCGGTGTGGTCCGGGGTGGGCGCCGGACCGGTGGATCGGCCGTACCCCCGGAGGTCGGGACAGACCACGGTGAAACCGTGCCGGACGAGGAGCGGGGCGACGCGATGCCAGGTCGCGGAGGTCCGGGGGTGGCCGTGCAGCAACACCACCGGTGGCCCTTCTCCGCCGTGGCGAACGAAGACCGACGCCTCACCGACCTGGACCCGCCCGGTCTCGAAGTCCTCGAACACGGCCCGAACCTCCTGCCCTCGTTGGTGCACCGCCCACGGCGCCCTGCAGGCCCGGGGTACGTCCTTCACTCGTCCACGAGGCCCCGGACCGACAGGCGGCGCACGTCGCCCCCGTGCCGACGAGTGCGGAACCGACACGGACTTCCGCATGCCCCCGCAGACCTCGTGAACACCACCGCCTTGCTCGCCGGCACGGGACCTGCACCACGCCCCTCGCACACCGAAGGCGGGGAGCCGCCGTCCAGGAGCGGTTCTCCGACCAGCGGCCGGTGGTCCGGCCTGCGCAAAGGCTCGCCCTGCCCGAGGGACGCGGCTCCGTCGAGCCGCACCGACAGGGCCCGCCGGTTCGGTCCGGCCGCCCCGCGGGATCAGGCCGGCGGATCCGGTCGGCGCCGCCGCTGCCCCAAGCGGGTGGACTCGGCGATCACACCGCCGCACACCGTCGCAGGCCCGGCCGGCCCGCTCCATGATGGCCGCACACCTCCGGGCAGGCTAGGAGCCATCGTGACAGACATCGCCGACCCCCGAAGAAGCGCGATCACCGAACTCATGCGGGTGCCTGCCGAGGAGCACGGCGAACTCTGGCTGAAGGAGGCGCTGCAGCAGGCCATCATCCTGGAACTCGCCACACTCCCGCCCTACTTGTGCGGCCTCTGGTCGATCGCCGACGAGGACCAGGGGTCGGACGTCTTCCGGATGATTCACGCGATCGTCTTCGACGAGATGTCGCACATGGGGCTGGCCTGCAACATGCTCACCACCATCGGCGGGGAGCCGCAGATCGCTGACGGCAGTCGCGTACCCGTCTATCCGGGGCCACTGCCCGGTGGTGTGCAGCCCGGCCTGACGGTCTCGCTGATGGGGCTGAGCAAGGAAGCCCTCGACATGTACTCCCGCATCGAGAGGCCCGACGACCCCGTCACGGAGGAGCTGGAGGAGCACACCTCGATCGGGGCCTTCTACCAGGCCATCCTCGAGGCCTTTCGCTCCCGGCCGGAACTGATCAAAGGCACCCGGCAGCTGACCAGGAACATGTCGTCCCACGGTGCGGGGAACAACATCGTCCGACTCGCCTCACTGGACGACGTCGAGGCGGCCGTGAAAATCATCAAGGAGCAGGGCGAGGGCACCGCCGCGTCACCGGAGAACCCCTTCCCCGGCGACACCGGAGAACTCGCCCACTTCTATGCGTTCCGGGAGATCTTCCACGGGCGCAGACTGATCCGCGTGCCGGGCGATCCGACCCGGTTCGACTTCCAGGGCGACGAGATTCACCTACCCCGCACCCTCCCGATGGGAACGGTGCCGGCGGGCGGCTGGGAGCAGGGGGGCGTCCCCGTCCCCGCCGACGTGCGCACGAACCTCGACACCTTCAACCGCCACTACAGCGCGTTGCTCCGCTTCCTGCAAGGTGCCTGGCGGGCGGAGCAGCCGAACACGGCGGCGCAGATGCTCGGCCGGGCGGTGGCGCACATGTTCGACCTGGGGGAACCCGCTCGGGCTTTGATGCGCACGCCGCTGCCCGACGGGAGCGGACGCACCTACGGACCGGAATTCCGCTACGTCGAGGACGAACCCTGAGTCAGGACGCTCGCGGAACCAGAGGAGCCGGTTGCCGGCGTACGCGGTCGCGTCACGTGCGGTCCGGCCGGTGCCGGCGCGGCGCACGCACACCCGGCGTCCGTCCCGGTGAGCCGGCCGGCCGGGAAGGCGGGCAGGTGATCGGGACCCTGCACCACCGCGCGAAGGGCACCGGCTGCGCGCTGCGTCACGAGCGGATCGCGATCCGCACCGGCGCGCGCCCCAGGCTCCCGGCGACAGGGGCCGTTCGTTCCACGGTGCTCGGCGAGGAGGACGGTCCCGGTCAATGCTCCGTAGGCCGGGCGGTCGGCCCGTCTCCGGCGGTGCGCGCCGGCAGGAGCGGTTCGGGCGCGGGCGGATTACTGCCGTGGGGACGTGTGACGGCCGTCGGCCGCGCCGGGATCCGACCGGATCGCGGGTCCCGTTGGAGTGCGGGCAGGACCAACTGCCACCAGTCGGGAAGGCGGCCGGTGAGGGCGTGAGGGCCCTCCAGCGCCTCCGTGAGCGTGCAGAACCCGAAGAAGGCCCGGACCAGGGTGCGGGCGGTGGCGGCCGGGCGGACGTCGGCGGCCAGATGCCCTCCGGTTCGGGCCTGGGCGAGCAGACGCGTGGCTGCGGTCGTCCAGAGGACGAAGGGGTCGGGAAGGTCCACGTTGATGGTGTGGCGCTCAGCCCACAGGCGGGCACCCGCGCGCGTCAGGGGGTCTTCGGCGAGGGCGCGGGCGATCTCGTGGCTCAGTGCGACGAGGCGCTCCAGTGGCGGCACGCTCCGGTCGCCGTACCGCGTGACGAGGTTCGGCCAGGTCGCGAAGCCGTCCTGGACGACAGCCAGGGCGATGCCTTCCTTGCTGGCGTAGTGGAAGTAGACGGATCCGCTGGTTCGGCCGGACCGGGCGCTTATGTCGTTGACACTCGTGCCCGCGTAGCCCTGCTGGGCGAAGAGACAGGCGGCTGCCTCCAGGAGTGATCTGCGGGTTGCTCTGGCCCGTTCCTGCAAGATCTCGTGCACCTCAGTTCGGCTCCGTAGTGAACGCCCCAAAATGTAGTGCGCCCGCGTACGCCTGGAGCAATGAACCGTCAGCCTCGCACGGTGATTGCGCATTTCTTTCGAATCTGAACACCCGCGAGTGGAAATTGGCTTCTCGGGCGTCGCCCCCGGTTCACCGGCCGAATTCCCCGCCACATGGCGACGTGTGATCCGTCGCCGCGCGCTTCTGCCGCAACTCGCTTTCGCACAGGCATCAATGACGCCTCGTCAGGAGGTCGTGGGCGGTCGACCGCGGTGACCTCCTACACCTTGGCCGCTTGACGGTCGAGTACTCGAAATGGTGATTGCATCACTTTTCCGCGCCTAAATATCGTAGTGGCTGCAATGTTTTCTCTTTGCGGCTGATGCCCCGAAACGCGAGCCGTCTCGCCGGTCGAGCCGTCTCGCCGTTCGAACCGTCGACGGAACGCCGGCTTTTCCTGCGGCCCGTCGTCGAGGGCCGCACCGCCTCACCCCGCGGTCCCACGACTCGAGTGACCGCCCCCGCCCTCTCCCCCAGGAGGACCCCATGGCACCGACGCTCCAAGCCCTGGCGAACTGGTCGCCCGAGGCCATCGTCTTCGACTGCGACGGCACACTGATGGACACGGAACGTCACTGGCAGGATGCGCGCAACCGTGCCTTCCGCGAGTTCGGTCTGCTGCCCCCGCCGGGTTTCGCCGAGCGCGCCAAAGGTGTGCACTACGCCGACTGCGGCCGCCTGATGGCCGAGGAGACGAACAAGCCCGAACTGGCCGCGGACCTGACCGCGGCGCTGCTCGGACACTTCCTGGCCCTTGTGGCGGAGGATCCGCTGACGATGCCGGGCGCCCGTGAGGTCGTAAGTCTCCTCTCCGGGCGGCTGCCGCTGGCCGTGGCCAGCAACTGCCCGCTCGAGGTGGTGGAGGAGAGCCTCGGTCGTGCCGGACTGCGCCGCCACTTCCGCCACGTCGTCGTGCCCGCGATGCCGCCGGGGGAGCCCGCCGCGCCGGAACCGGTGAGCGACGGGGAGCGGCCGAAGGTGGTACGACCCAAGCCGTGGCCCGACGTGTACACCACGGCGGCACGACTGTGCGGAGTCCTCCCGGAAGCCGCGCTGGCCGTCGAGGACTCCCTCACGGGGATCGAGTCGGCGTGGCGCGCCGGCCTGCGGGTGCTCGGCGTGGGTCCGCTGCCGGACGACGGGAACACCGGGCATGCCGATGCCTGGGCCGTGACTCTGGATTGCCGGGAGGTGCTGGAGTGGGCGCGGGGCCGGCGGCGCACCTCGCCACCGGGCGCCGGGCAGGACCGTGAACGCGACGAACCGTCCTGACGCGGTGCCCTGCGCGGTGAGGCGGACGAGTCGCCGGCAGCGGCACACCGCCACGGCGCGCCGGGATCGAAGGCGATCACGTCCAGCCGTCCCGCTCACCGGCAATCGTTCCCCGTGTCATGAGAGGGGCGTGCTCCGGGAGAGGGCTTCGCCAGGGCATGAGATCTCCGGGAGCCGTCGGCGCCGAGGAATCCCCAAGGCCGTTGAGCGCCGGAGCCGCACGACGAGGCGGTGGGGGCCGGCTGCCGTGCGACTGCCGCGCGACCGGGTGTGAACACCGGGAGAGCAGGGAGCTCCGCCGGGGCAGGGGGACCGGACGGGTCCCCCTGCCCCGGCGGAGCTCGGGTGGCCGGGCGGCGGGTCTCACCGGCGCCCGGCCGGGGTCGGTGCCGTGTGCGGCGCTCTCCGGCTCAGCCGAAGTTCACGTCGCTGCACCACATGTAGGCCTGGTCGAGGTGCGAGGCCTGCCAGATCACGAACAGGATGTGATGTCCGGTGTAGCCGGAGGTGTTGACGTTGAACCTGATGTCCTGTGCCGGGGCGTAGCGGCCGGTCTGCGTGATGAAGTCGAGGTTGCCCCAGCCCAGGGTCTGGGTCTTGGGGTTGAAGCCCTGCTTGCTCACGTAGACCCTGAAGTAGTCGGCACCGTGGGACGCCTGGTCGTGCAGCTGGACCGTGAAGTTGTTGCTGATGTTGGTCGTCTTCCACTGCCCGGGCTTGTTCAGGCTGGCGTTCCTGGAGAGGTTGTTGCTGCAGAGGGTCCCGTCGGGGGTCCGTGCCTGGAACTGGCCGCCGAGACCGTCACGGAGCGCGCTCATCCAGTTCCACATGGTGTCGGGATTGGCCTGGAACGCCTGGTAACACATGGGGTCTTCGGTCTGCATGGCCGGGCTCATGTGGTTGCTGCCCCACGTCTTCCAGCACTGGTACGCGCGGGTGGCGGGGCTGATGATGGTGCCATGAGCTTGGGCGGGAGTCGACCAGGCCAGTGCGCCGACGACCACGGCGAACAGCATGACGAGCGCCTGGAGAGGCCGACGCAGGGACGACCGTGAACGCCCGGTCAACGGACTCTGTTTGCGCATGTGGGGGGAACTCCTTCCAGTTGCAAGACTGTCATGGGAGCGCTCCCAACAGTACGTCTTCTGGATGAAATGTCAATGAAGCAAACGGAGTTGGTTGAAGGGACGGGTGACGAGCGGGGAAGCTGCCGTGAGCCGGGGGCCGGAACCGTCCCCGGGACCGGGAAGCGAGGACGCGGCCCCGGCCGATCACGCCCGGGTCCGTCTCCCGTGCGCCGACCCGGCCGTTCCGGACAGGGCCGCCCCGCGGCGAGCGGGCGGCACGGGCCGCGGCTCGGCGGTCGCCGGTCCCCACCGGCGAGGGTTCCCCCCCGCCGGGCTCTCCGCCCTCACCCGCGTAGCGGCCACCGGTTCGACGATCCGTACCACTGCATCGGTCAACGCGCCTTCCCCGACTGGGAATCGAGCCGGCGAACCCCGTCGAGGCGGCACCGGGGGCATGCCTGCCCGAAGAAGCCCGGTCATGACGTCCGGAGGACACCGGGTTACCGTGACGCCGCGTCGACTCGCGGTCTTGCGGATCCGGATCAGTAGGGGAGACTGCCTTCACGGCCGGGGCCGCCCGGTCCCCGGCAGCACCACGTCAAGCAGGTCGGTTCACCGCCACTCCACCGAGACGAGGTCCCATGAACCGAAACCGAGCCACCGTCAGCGCGGTCGCCGTGACCCTGTTCACCGCCGGCCTCGCCGTCGGTCCGGCAGCCACCGCCGCCGAGGCGAAGGCCCGCGTCGGAGCCGACTGGGCGACTCAGTCGATCGTCTTCACCGCCGCTGCGGGACAGGCCAACAACCTCAACGTGTTCTCCATGTACACCAGCGACGGGATCCGGCGGATCGGTTTCAGCGACGTGGTCCCGCTCGAACCGGGCGACCACTGTGCGTACTCCAGACCCGAGGACACCACCTCCGTCGTCTGCGAACTGCCCGCCGACAGCCCCCGGCCCGACAGGATCGACGTCCTCCTCGGCGACGGCGACGACACGATCGCCGCCTTCACCCCGGGGGTCGGCACCGTCAGAGGCGGCCCCGGCGACGACGAACTGCACGCCCACACCGCACGCAGGGTGCTGGGCGACGCGGGGAACGACATGGTCATGGGACCCGCGGCCCTGCACGGCGGCGACGGCATGGACCACCTGATGGGTGACAGCGGCAACCAGCAGATGTGGGGCGGCCGGGGCGACGACATGGTCGAGGGCTACGGAGGTGACGACATCGTGCACGCCGGCCCCGGCGACGACCACGCCATGGGCGGGGACGGCCGCGACATCGTCCTCGGTGGCCCCGGCGACGACACCCTGGACGGCGAAGGCGGCGACGACCTCGTCTGCGGTGGCACCGGAAAGGACACCCTCGAAGGCGGACCCGGTCGCGACATCGTCCTCCCGTGAGTGCCGCCTCCGTGCCCGAAGGCCCCGGCCTGCGGCGCGAACGGCGTCGCGGACGCCGAGCCGCCGCCCCGGTGAGGGCCGACCCGGGGTGGGAAAGGGTTCATCGCGTCAGCCGCTGCCAGGCGGTTCCTCCGGATGGGGCCGGGGAGTGTTCTCCGTCCGCCTCGATCATGTGCACACACCGTGCGAAAGCGGCCTTCATGTATCGGTGCCACAGGGGAGCGAAGGGGCCGGCGAGGACCCGACCGTGACCCGGGAGTGTGCGTCGGGGGCGTCCTGTGGCGTCGCCGTTGCCGGGAAGCGGGGGCGTCACGGCGTCTGCCTGAAGCCCAACCCGGCGTCCTTCGGCCGCAGCACCTTGCGGCGAGCCCGGAGGAAGGCCGTACCCGTCCACGAGCGAGCCGTCCGTGGACAAGGCTGCGGTTCGGAGCGACATGAGGATCCGGACGCGGTCGGCGATGGCGCGCCGGGCGACGTCGGAGTCGAAGACGATGGAGTCGAACTCGTGGGGGCGCCGGGGCGCCGGGGGCGCAGGTGGAATCCGACCGGCACGTCGGCGCGGCTGAGCGTGACGGCGTAGGCGGCGTCCTCGTCGCGGAAGGCGTCGAGCCGGCCGACCTCGGTGTAGGCCGGCGGCGGGCCGGTCGCGTCCTCGAGCCGGGCCGGGGCCGCCGTTGCCGGGACGTCGGCCCCGGCGGCGGCTTCACCGAGCAGGGCCGGCCAGGCGGTGAGGCTGTCGTCGTAGGACCAGCGGACGTGACCGCTTCGCTGCTGCGCGGGCCGGCCGTGGCGATGACGTGGGCACCGGCGTTCTTGGCCGGCCGTACGGCGCAGCCGCCGACCGCGCCGCCGGCGCCGTTGATCAGCACGCGTTGCCCGCCCGTCAGCTTGCCGTGGTCGAACAGCGCCTGGTGCGCGGTCAGGCCCACCAGGGGCGACGCGGCGGCGTCGGCCGGAGGGTGTCTACGGCTCCACCCGGCGGTCAAGGAGGCCGTGAAAGGCTCGGCGGACGGACTGTGCGGTCGATGGGACCGACGGGCGGTTGAGCAGTGGCCAAGCCGAGTTGCCGGGTGCCCGACGACGGAATCCTGGCCGGTCATGGGCACAGCGATGAGTTTTCGCGGCTTGGAGAGTCTCATCACCGTCATCGACAACGCAGGAGGAAACACGTGGCCCAGCTACTGAGAGTCCAGAACTTCAACGTCTCCAGTGACGGCATCGGTGCCGGCGAGGACCAGAGCTTCGAGAACCCGTTCGGTCACGGTGTCGATCCCGCAAGGCTGTTCGCGTGGGCCGGTGCCACGGCCAGCTGGCCCATGCGTACCGATCCCGGGGGCAGCCGTGGCCTCGACGACTACTTGACGCGGGACTACGCACGCAACATCGGCGCCGAGATCATGGGCCGCAACAAGTTCGGGCCCCAGCGCGGCCCCTGGGAGAACCATGAGTGGCGCGGCTGGTGGGGTGGCGAGCCCCCGTTCCACACCCCGGTGTTCGTCATGACGCACCACGAGCGCCCTTCGTTCACGCTCTCCGACACCACGTTCCACTTTGTTGACGGCGACCCGGCCGCGGTCCTTGAACAGGCGCGGGAAGCGGCTCGGGGTCAGGACGTGCGCCTCGGCGGCGGGGTCACCACCATCCGGCAGTTCCTCGACGCCGACCTCGTCGACACCATGCATGTGGCGGTCTCACCGGTGAAGCTCGGATCCGGACTGCGGCTCTGGGACTCCCCCGATGAGCTGCTCGACCGGTTCCACCTTGAGGTCGTCCCCAGCCCGAGCGGCGTGACGCACCACCTGTTCTGGCGAAAGTGACACGAGGACTTTGCGACGTGCCCTCTTCGGAGTGGATGCACTGCTCCGTCCGCCCCGCGACGGCAGGGTTTGTGCGTCGATCACGGTCCTGTCGGGAGGCCGGGGTGGGTTTGTCGCGGACGGAACTGTTCGCCGCGATCCGGAGGGACAAACGTCTCGATCCGGAGATGCCGCAGCGGGCACTCGCGGAGAAGTACGGCGTGCACCGCCGGACGGGAGGTCACGCCCCACGACGGCGCCGGGGGCCGCGCGGATCCGCGCGACGTGGTGCTCGATGTCCTGGGACCGCGTGACATCCCGGTCCTCGCCCAGGTCGACACCGGTGGAACCACCCGGGCCGGGCCCCTGTGCGCACTCCACCGGCCACCGAGCGGACGGGGAACAGCCGGCCGGACGGACGAGGCGCCGCCCTCCTCCAGCGGCCGCACTCCCGCAGGGGGCGCGACAGCGCCCCCTGCGGGGGGTCGCGGCCACGCGCGGCGGTGTGCGATGGTGGACGGACAACGAGACCGGCCCGCACCCCGGGGTGCGGGCCTTTTGAGGAGCCGGGCGTCGCCCCCATCCCGGGTACCCGGCCCCTCACCATCGTCGTTCACCCCCTCCACTCCCGGGGTGCTTCGCCTTTGGGCTCATCAACCCCCGGAAGGGGGCGCGCTCACCGTGAACATCACCACCACCATCGACGACACATCCGCACGCATCACCCCGTACGGGGACATCGACCTCGACACCCTGCCCCCGCTGCGCGCCGCCGCCGACGCACTGCCGGCACGCGTGACCGACCTGATCTGGGACCTGAACCACACGGTCTTCATGGACACCGCCGGCCTCCACCTCCTCTTCACGCCCCTCCCGGCCGACGGCCCGAACCGCCGCACGACCGTGACGGGACTGCGCCGCCAGCCGCTGCGCCTGCTGCTCCTGGCCGCCGACCTGCACCCCGCCACCTTCGACCTCACCCGCCTGTTCCCCGACACGCCGCCCATCGGCGCCCAGCGGACGGCCCCTGAGCGCCCCTGACGGCGGTGATCGCGCACGCCCCGCGTGTCGGTGTCCGGTCGGTGCGGCGCCGCCGCGAAGCCCGGCCCCGCGGCGGGCCGGAAGCCCCGGTCGTGAAGAGGCCGGCGTCGCTGCCGCTGCTGAGCGACGACCTGTCCGCCGTGCTGGAGCGTGAGCCGCTCAAGGGTCCGCCGGCACACGGCCGGCCGGAGCGGACCTGGACCCCGTCGCGGATCAGGACGCTGTCCGGGCGCCGATCCCACTCGGCAAGAGGTCAGTCGGGCCGCTGGGTGCGGCGACGGCGCTGGACGAGCAGCACGCCGGCTCCCGTCGCCACCGCCGCAGCAGCCACGCCGGCGGCCGGAAGCACCGAAGAGCCGGTCCTTGCGAGGCCGCCGTCGCTCGTCGGCCCGCTGCTTGCCGTCCCGCCGGTGGCCGTGGAGGACGATCCGCCGTCCGAGCCGTCGGTCGAGGTGCCCGTCGAGCCGTTCGAGCCGCCCGTCGACCCGTCCGCGCCGCTGGTGGAGCCGCCCCCCGGACCGTCGGAGCCCCCCGACCCGTCCGAACCACCTGCCGAGCCGGAGGAGCCACCATCCGCGACGTCCAGGGTGATGTCGGCCCGGTCGTTGGCCTTGTCGGGATCGAACGGCCGGGCTTCGCTGCTCAGGGCTATGGACCCCTGGGCGCCGGGCACCCGTTTGTCGATGCGCAAGTGGAAGGTGTAGGTCTCCCCGCTGCCCTCGTGGAGGGACCGCATGCCACAGAGGTACGCCCCGTCCTCGGCCCGGCAGAAGGTGCCGCGCTTGACGACCGACGTTCCGGGGGGAGGAGTGATCACCACGCGGACGGCCCTGTCCCCTTCCCTGGGCCACACCCAGGCGGGCCCGGCGTTGGTGAACCTCACCTTCATCGTGACCGTGTCCCCGACGCTCCCCTTGAGCGCGGCGCCCGTCACCTGGTAGTCGGCCGTGTTCACCGTGGTGACGGGCACGTCGACGATGCGCGCCGACCTCCCGCTCCCGGCCTCCGCCGCAACCAGCTTCACCGGCGATGCGGTTCCCGCCACCGGGTCATCGCCGTTTTCGTCGGCCCCCGGATCGGCACTCTCGACACGCAGGCGCATTTCGTCGTTGAGCGCGCGGTCCAGAGCCGTGACGCGCAGGGGCCTGTCGGTCGTGTAGACGGCGCCGGGTTCCACCGCCTGGTCGAACGCGCACACCGCAGTCCACCGCTCGGGCATCTCGTCGTAGGGCCGCACGTGCTGCACCTGGCAGTTGGAGGGCACCTGGGCGAAGTCGAGTCCTCGGGTGACGGAGTAGGCGACCCACACCTTCCCGGCCGTCACCGTGCCCTTGTTCGCCACGGTGGCCGTGACGTCGATGCCGTCTCCCGGCCTCAGCCCGCTGACCGGCGCGATGCCCCCGACGACCAGGTCGGGGGCGTCCTCTTCGCCGTGGGCCGCAGGTGCGGCGGCCAGTGCCATGAGACCTGCCGTGCCGAGGACGGCGACGGAGGACCGGAGGGTGCGACGGGCTGGTGAGGGTGTCGGCACGGAGGAATCCTTTGCTGGGGACGCGAGGGAACGGACGGTGTCTCGCGGGGGAGCGGTCCCCGCTCGCTAGACTCCTGCCGGCCGCGAACGGTTGCCCGTCCGGCGCCCGGCAGCCGCTGCCGGCCCGTGGATCGAGCGGTGGGCAGTCCCGGCGGGGCGCCGCAGGCGAAGCCGTCACCGGCGCGGGGGCGCGGCGGACGCGGTCGGGACCACCACGTCACCCTCGTCACCGCCACCCAGGCCTTCCCCGCCCTCCGGTGGCTCGGCCCCGAAACGCACGCCGGCCCGACCCCCTTACCAGGTCCTCCACATCCTTCAGAGTGGCTGTCGCTCGGGACTGGTCCAAGCGTTTGACGGCCCGTTCGCCGGTGGTGCGCTTCTCGTACGGCGCCCTGTCGAAGCCAGGTGGCCGCCCGCCGCGTGAACCCCTGCGCCGGCGGGCGGCCTGGCCGGCGGCCTTCTCCGGGACGGCGTGCCGGATACCGCGGCGCCGCGGGTACTCGCGGCAGCGGCCGTTGCTGCAGGCCTTGTCCGCGGCGCGACCGTCCGTCCCGGGCCGGGGAGCGCGCATTCTCTCCGGCACCGGCTTGAACTACCGGGTGCGGTCCGCTCGCCGGTCCGGTGTGACCACCAGGGACGGCGGACGGCAGCGGCCATCCGCACTCAGGTGGGGACTGGGCGCGAACCCACCGCGCGAACGGCCCGGGCCCTCACCTCCGGCACCCCCTCCGCCGGGCGGGCGGGTGAAAGGCGCCGATCAGTGCGGAGAGGCCCGCGTGCTCGCCTCGGCGGTCCGGCGCAGGATCGTCTCGGCGTCGTCGACGATCCGCCGCACGATCTCGGCTGCCGGAAGGATGTCATGGACGAGGGCCGCGGACTGTCCGGTGAACGGGAGGAGCTCATGTCCTCGTCCGGTGAGCATGGCCTCCACGATGCGGGGACCGGCTTCGGCCGGCTGCACCCGCTCGGGATGCGCTTCCACATCCTCGAGAAAGGCGGTGCGCAGCGACCGGGGGAAGCCGTAGGCGTCCGGCCGTGAGAACGGCGGCATGAACCGGTCGCTGTGCGCCAGCTTGATCGTGTCGCGTGCCTCGGCGGCGACGATCCGGTCCTTCCACTCCTTGGCGATGTCCATCTCCACCGACGCGAGCAGCCGTGTGCCGATGGCCACGCCCTGGGCTCCCAGGACAAGCGCCGCCGCCAGCCCCCGGCCATCGGCGATCCCGCCCGCGGCGACGACCGGAGTTCCTGCCGCGATGTCCACGACCTGCGGCACCAGCACTACGGTCGACACCTCGCCGCCCTGGCCGCCCGCCTCGCCGCCCTGGGCGACGACGACGTCCGCACCCGCGCGCACCGCCTGCTCGGCCTGCCGGACATCCATGACCTGTTGAATCCACAGGATGCCCGCGTCATGGGCGCGCTCGACCAGGTCGTCGGGGACACCGAGGTGGAAGGAGATCGCGGCCGGACGCTCCTCCAGCGTCGCCTGGAACGCCTCCTCGTTCAGGGGGCGCAGGGTGTGGTTGACGGCGAAGGGGCGATCGGTCAGCTCCCGCATGCGTGCCCACTGGCGCCGCAGGTCGGCGACCGGGCGCACCGCGGTGCCCAGGCTGCCCAGGCCGCCCGACTCGCAGACGGCCGCGGCCAGCTCGACCTGGTCGAACGGCCCGTAGGGTGCGCCGATGAGGGGCACCTCGACACCGAGCACGTCGCACAGTCGCGTCCGGAGCACTGTCCCCTCCTCCCTGCACTGCGATCGAGCGGAGCGGAGCCGTTTTCTCCATCCTGCCCCGGTGACCGGGTTTGCGCGCGGCGGCCCGGGGCGGCGGTGGGGGTGCCCGAGGCGGAGTTGCCGGCCGGTGCCGGGGACATCCCGGAGTCGATCACCGATCCCGCGGAACGTGGACCGAGGGTGTGGTTCCAGCAGGTTCCGGAGCCGAAGGTCGCCAAGAACCGGTGGCACTTCGACCTGAAGGTCGGTGGGGGCCGTGACGTCCCACTGGACGTTCGTGCGCAGCGGGTCAAGACCACGGTGGAACGGCTGGTCAAAGCCGGCGCCACCGTGCTGCGGATCAAGGACGAGCCGGACATGGGGCTCTACGCCGCCGCCATGCAGGACCCTGAGGGCAACGAATTCGACGTCGTATGAGGGCCCTTGCGGCGGTGCTGCTCGCAGCCGTTCGCTGATGGCTGCGACCAGCACGGTCACCTCGTGGCGGACGGAGGGTTCGGCGTATCTCGTGGCCACCGCCCCGTGCCTTTCAACTGATCGGTTCAGGACGAGTGCGGTTCGGAGGCTCGGCAGGTGGGCCGGCGGGCGGCGGAGTGCCGCAGGTGCCGGATGATCCCGTGTCCGACGGTCCGTGGGATCGTGCCGCTCCGCTGCTCCCTCCTCGCCCGCCGCGGCGTCGGCGGTTCCCCGACCGGATGCCGGCGGATGACCGGGCGACGCTGCGCAGGCTCGTCCCTGTCCTGCGCAAGGGGGTGACCTGGGCGGACGTGCCGGGCGAGACGGTCGGCTGCAGTGGGGTGACGCGCCGGCGGCCCCTGCGGGCCTGGACCGGGGCCGGACCTCTCGCACCTCCCGGTCCCCGCCGCCCTCGCCGTGTCGGCGGGGGCGGCCCCGCACCGGCCGGAGGCGGTCCCGGCCGGCAAGGCGTACTCCTCATGAGCGATCCGCGCCCACCTGCGCAGGCGTGGGATCCGCACGGTGGCCCCTGTCCCGGCGGACCAGCAGGCTCACCGGCTGCGGCGGGGCATCGCCACTCGTCACGAGAAGACAGCGACCGTCCACCCGGCCGGACTCCCCGTCGGGGGCGTCCTCATCCGGTCCGCCCGCTGGACCGAAACCGTCTAGTGGCGGATGAGCCGGGTGAGGGTGACCCCGTTGGGGAAGGCGGTGCGTTCGGCGACGTCGAAGACGGTGGGGTCGAAGGCGCCGTCCACCACCGGGACTCCGGTGCCCGCGACGACCGGATAGGTCTTGATCAGCAGCTCGTCGATCTCGGGCGACAGGGTGCCCGCGAGCCGACCGCCCCCGCAGAGCCAGATGTCCAGGCCGGCGCCCACCTCGCCCTTGAGCTCGCGGACGAGGGCGAGCGGGTCGCCCGGCACGACGGTGACGGCTGGGTCGGTGTCGGGCTTGAGGGTGGTGGACACGACGTACTGACGCAGGTGCGTGTACGGGCTGGTGATCCCGTCGTCGAGGGCGGGGCGGTAGGTGCCGAGGCCCATGACGACGGTGTCGAAACGCCGGTTGGGCGCGTCGGCGACGCCGACGGCCGCGCGGTGGGCGGTCGGGACGGTCTCCGGGTACAGCGCGTTCACCCAGGTCGCGTAGGCGGCGGCCTGCTGCTCATCGCCCTGCGGAAAGAAGTCGAACTCGCCGCCGGGGCCGGCGATGCGGCCGTCGAGCGAGACGCCGATGTAGTACACGAGCTTTCGCACAGTGGTCCCCCGCATGTAGTACTCCGCTTGAAGTGGTCTGAATGTAGTACTACGCTTGGAGTGGTGTCAATGGCGAGGCGGAGTGATCGGCGCCGCACGGCCCTCGTCGACCCGAGCCGGCGGGCGATCCGGCCGACGTCTGCTCCCCGGCCGCGCGGGGGAGCGGACGTCGCACGTGCGTGAGGTCGCCGGACCCCGGATGCGTCGGCCGACCGGGGCGACCGGCCCACCCTCCGCCAGGGGGCCCCGCGGTCCTCGTGGTGCGCCGCCGTTTCCGGTGTCGCACCCGAGGGAACCCGGCGATGACCCGACGTGGAAGGTGCAGACATGGCCAGCCAGGAAGACCGCCACGAGGACGGCTACGACCGGGCCCGCGACCCCGAGGAGCCCGGATCGCACTCGGGTGCCGAGAGCCAGGCCCGGGACCGTTCCCTCTCAGGCACGGGGAGCAGCAAGGAGGGTTACCAGCCGGGACGGGGCACGACGGCGGGCAGGCCTCTTGAGGGTGTCGAGTCCGAAGGGGGCGCCGCACCCGAGGGCGGCGACGACGAGGAGTCCACCGGCCGTGGCTGATGCGCACGGCGCACCACCCGGTCTCCTGACCACGGGTGAACTCGCCTGACGCCTGCCCCTCGGCCGCCGCCCGACGCACCCGCCGCGGCGATTGGGATGAAATGGGTTCAAATGGCACTTCAGGACAATGGTGCTGGGAGCCGACCCGAGGACACGCCCGAGCCGTGCACCATGACCTCCGCCGTCGCCATCGTCGACGAGCGAGGGGTGATCACGGGATGGAGCGAGGGAGCCCGGAGCCTGCTCGGTCACGTACCCGGGGAGGTCGTCTCACGCCCCGCGGCCGATCTGCTCGCCTCACCCCTCCCCCCGTCGGCCCTGCGCCGTCTGGCGGAGCAGGCACCGTGGCACGGCGTCGTCCCGGCTCGACACCGGGACGGCCGGACGCTGGACGTGGTGGTCCGGGCCTGCCCGTGCCCGGTCGGGGACGGACAGGCCCAATGGGTCCTCACCTCCCCGGTTCCGGACGGCCCGAGCCCGTCCGGGGAGGAGAACACCCTGCTGAGGGATCTCACCCTGTCGCAGCTTCCGGTCGCCGTGGCGTTCTACGACCGGGACAACCGGGCGGTGGGGGCCAACGACGTGATAGCCCGGATAGTGGGCCTGTCCGAGGAGCGGATACGGGGGCGCCGCCTCAGGGACTTCCTGCCCAGCCCGGCGTACGACGAATTCACAGAGCTCCAGGAGCAGGTGGTGCGCACCGGGGAACCCGTGCACGTGGTCCGGTACCTCCGAGCCCCCGGCGAGTCGCGGGGCCGTGCCTGGTCCGTGTTCCTCTCTCCGCTGAAGAACCACCTCGGCCAGGTGCGGGGATCGTCCGTGGTGCTTCTCGACATCACCGAGCAGTACCTGGCCCGCCAGCGGCTGCAACTGGTCAATGAGGCCGGCAACCGCATCGGCAGCACCCTGGACGTCGCCCGCACCGCGCAGGAACTCGTCGACGTGGTCGTCCCCCGGCTCACGGACTACGCGTCCGTCGATCTGCTGGAGTTCATCCCCCGCGGCGAGGAGCCGCCCGACGGCCCGCTGCGCGGCCCGATCACCATGCGCCGGACCGCACGGCAGGCAGAGAGCGATGTCCTCCTCGGCACCATGCTCCGGTTGGGGAGCAAGGTGGAGTACCCGGCGTTCGCACCCACGGCCGAGTGTCTGGCCACCGGCCGTTCCGCGGTGTACGAGGTGAACGACTCCTCCATGGCCCGATGGAGGGCCCAGGATCCCGAGCGGGCCACCCGGCTCCTCCGGTCCGGGGCGCACTCGGTGATGGTGGTGCCGATGCGCGCCCGTGGTGTCACCCTCGGCTCGGTATTCCTGGGGCGCACCCGGCACCCGGAGGCGTTCACGCAGGACGACGTCCTGCTGGCCGAGGAGATCACGGCCAGGGCCGCGGTGTGCATCGACAACGCCCGTCGCTACACCCGTGAGCGCAACACGGCCGTGACCCTGCAGCGCAGTCTGCTGCCCATGGCACTGCCCCACCGGCCGGCGCTCGAGGCCGCCTCCCGCTACCTGCCCGCCGGGGGCCGGGCCGGCGTGGGCGGCGACTGGTTCGACGTCATCCCGCTCTCCGGCGCCCGGGTCGCCCTGGTGGTCGGTGACGTCGTCGGCCACGGAATCCAGGCCTCCGCCACCATGGGGCGGCTGCGCACGGCCGTCCGGACCCTGGCCGACATCGACCTGCCGCCCGACGAACTGCTCACCCACCTCGACGACGTCGTCATCCGCCTGTCCTGCGAGGCCGCGGCCGATGCCGACATCGCCGGAGACATCGGCGCCACCTGTCTCTACGCGGTCTACGACCCCGTCTCCCGCCGCTGCTCCCTGGCCCGTGCCGGCCACCCGCCGCCCGTCGTGGTGACCCCGGACGGCGAAGCGGCCTTCCTCGACCTCCCCGCGAGCCCACCGCTCGGCCTGGGAGGCCTGCCCTTCGAGGCGTACGAGGTCGAACTGCCCGAGGGCAGCCTCCTCGCCCTGTACACCGACGGCCTCATCGAAGCCCGCGGCCATGAGATCGACGAGAGGCTCGGTACGCTGCGCCAGACCCTCACCCGGCCCGCGCGGACGCTGGACACGCTCTGCGACGACGTGCTCGCAACGCTGCTGCCCACCCCTCCCGACGACGACGTCGCCCTGCTCGTCGCCCGCACCCGCGTCCTGGGAGCCGACCAGGTCGCCACCTGGGGTCTGCCCCCGGAACCCGTCGTCGTCGCCCGGGCCCGCAAACAGGTCACCGACCAGCTGACGGCCTGGGGGCTGGACGAGTCCGCCTTCGTCACCGAGCTGGTGGTCAGCGAGCTGGTCACCAACGCCATCCGCTACGGCCGGCCCCCCATCCAGCTGCGGCTGATCCACGACGGCAGCCTCGTCTGTGAGGTCTCCGACGCCGGCAGCACCTCCCCTCACCTGCGCCGCGCCCGCTCCTTCGACGAGGGCGGACGCGGATTGCTCCTCGTCGCCCAGTTCGCCTGGCACTGGGGCACCCGCCACGCCGCGCAGGGCAAGACGATCTGGGCCGAGATACCCCTGGCGGCCTGAGCGGACGCGACCGGCCGAGACGGAGTGCACCGCGCTGATCGGCGATCGGCCTTCGCCGATGACGCGACACACCTGGGGAGCGCGGCCCCCGCGCCCGCCGCCCCCTGGACAACCTCACCGCCGGCACGCACACGATCGGCGAGCAGATGATCGAAGGCACGCCGGCCTCCTCGTCCGGCACCAACGCGGCCGCCTCCCGGCCTCGCCCTGCGAGGGCGAGGCGTCGAGCGCACCCTCCCGGAACGGGCCCACCGGACTCGCAGCCCGCAGCGGCACAGCCACCGCAGCGGGCACCCGCCCGCCTTCGACGCCTGAGTCGGAGACACCGAGGAGCACCGGTGGCGCGGCGTCCGAACCACGTGCCCGCCCGGCCGGGTGAAGGACCTGCGCCGGTACGCCCCGGCACGCCCCGGGCCACGACCACACCGGTCGACCGGCACCTCGAGTCCCGGCGGCCGCACACCGACGAGGCATACGGCCGGGCTGAGCCGCTACCCACGACTCATCCGACTCACCACGCGGGACACGGTGTCAGTAACTGCCGTAGCCGGGCTTGCCGGTCGGCCGGTAGACGCCGACGACGGTGCCGCTCTTCGTCGTCGAGACACCGACCGGCTCCAGGGCGGTGGGGACCGTCCCCTCGGCGAACAGCCGCTTGCCGGTGCCGATGACCACCGGATGGATGGTCAGCCGGTACTCGTCGACCAGGTCGTGCCGCATGAGCGTCCGGGCGAGGTCGCCGCTGCCGACGACGTCGATGTCCCCGCCGCCGGAGGCCTTCAACTCGCGCACGGCGTCGGCGACGTCGCCCTTTAGCAGGGGGGAGTGGCACGGCAACCACGTCCACGAGGACGCCGCCTGAGTACACACAGTGGCCTGATCGTGCCGAGGAGTCCCGCGCCACTCGACTTCACGGCGCGGACCGCCTCGACGGCGTCGTCGCGGACGGGCGTGGAGTTGGCCCACGTCGGCGGCCCCTCGAGCGAGGAGGGGAACACCGTCTTGGACGCTTGCGTGAGCTCGTCGACGGACGCCTCTTCTTCGGGCCTGAACGCGTCCTGGCCAGTCGGGACCCCGCCTGCGGCGAAGCCCGACACCAGGCGGTGGGTGTTCGCCCCCACCAGGTAGGTGACCTCGGGCTGCTCGCCGAGCCGTGCGAGGTGCTCCGGTCCTTCGAGGCCCCGGAACCCGGGCCGTCCCTCTCCCGACGCGTGGCCGTCGAGGGAGGTGACGAACGCGATCGCGAACGGCGGTTCGAGTTCCGTCGAAGACCCGGCTCGGCCCCATCCGCGAACGGACCCGACGATCCACGCGATTCCGGAACGTGAAGCCGCCCCGGCGCCGCTCCAGCCCGGCACGGGTGTCCGGATCGCGTCGTCGTCCCACCCGCGCAAGCGCGGACCACCGCTGAGTGGGCACACCCGTGCAACCGCGTCGACGGGGCTCCGAGTTCCCGCTGTCCCGGCCGCCGAGTAGCTTCTTGACCCTCACACCGTGTCAGGCGGTCAGCTCGGAGACATCATGTTCACCATCGGAGACTTCGCCCGGCACGGCCGCGTCTCGGTCCGGATGCTGCGTCACTACGACGCGACCGGACTGCTGCGCCCGGCTCACGTCGACCCCGCCAGCGGCTATCGCTACTACACCGCTGCCCAGCTCGCCCGCCTCAACCGGATCATCGCGCTCAAGGACCTCGGATTCACTCTCCAGCAGGTCCGGGACATCGTGGACGAGAAGGTCGGCATCGGGGAACTGCGCGGCATGCTGCGGCTGCGGCGGGCCGAACTGGAGACCGCGATGGCTGCGGCGGGAGCACGGCTGGTCCAGGTCGAGGCGAGGCTCCGAGCGATCGAGAGTGAGGGGCACATGCCCACGAACGACGTAGTCGTCAAGAGCGTCCGTTCCGTCCGGGTGGCGGAGCTGACCGCGACCGCCGCGAGCTTCGAGCCCGAGGACATCGGCCCGGTCATCAGACCGCTCTACGACGAGCTGTTCCGATCCCTGCGCTCAGCGGGTGTCACCCCCACGGGTCCCGGCATCGCGTACTACGAGGAGGCCCCGGAGGGCGGAGGCAGGATCAGCGTCCACGCCGCCGTCCAGGTATCCGCCCCTCTCCAGGACGGTACCTTCCGGATCCTCGACCTGCCGTCCCTCGACCGGGCGGCGACCATCGTGCACCGCGGCCCGATGGACGCCGTGCTCCCCACCGCCCAGGCCCTGGCCCGATGGATCGACGCCAACGGCTACCGGTCGACCGGATACCCCCGGGAGATCAACCTGGAGTGCCCGGAGAACCGTGACGACTGGGTGACGGAACTGCAGGCACCGGTGACCCGGGCCTGATCGATCACGCCCCGGCCCGACCGGATCACGTCCGGGCGGCGGGAGACCGCTACGGTGTCCCGCCGCCCGACTTCAGTCCTGAGGGCTTCCCGCGGCAGGCGCGGCGCAGGCGGCATCGGCGCGGCGACGTCGGGCATGATGGCGGACCCTTTCGGCCGGCAATGAATCGTCGGGTTGCCAGCCGCTCCCTGCCCGGCAGCCGACTCACGCGAAGGTCCGGTGACCACTGGAGCGCGGATGCGGTACCGCGGTTTCCTCGCCCACTGCCAGGCATGGAATGCGGCGGCGGAAGCAGCCGTAGCGGCATGGAGTGCATGATCTATCAGAAGACGACGGGCGAGTGCGAGCGGATCGACTGCGGGCAGGCGGACGCGTGCGATGCCACCTTGGAGCGTCTGGCGGGCCTGAAGCCGGGTGAGTTCGCGTGGATCCGCGTGGACGAGCCCCGCCAGGAGGAGTTGCAGCGACTCGGCGAGTACCTCGAGCTGCATCCCCTGGCCATCGAGGACGCCGTCCAGGCGCGCCAGCGGCCGAAGCAGGAACGCTACGGCGATGTGCTGGCCGTCGCGATGAAGACGCTGTGGTTCGTCGAACGGACCGCGGACGTGGAGACCGGGGAAGTGATGATCTTCCTCGGCCCTTCGTTCGCGCTGACCGTGCGGCACGGCGCGGACGATCCCACTGCGGAGGCCGCGCGCCGTCTCCACGAGCAGCCGGACATGGCACGGCTCGGGCCGGTCGCCGTCCTGCAGACCGTGGCCGATGTCGTCGTCGACGCCTACGCCGAGGCCGCCGCCCGGGTCCGTACGGACCTGACCGAGCTGGAACGGTGTGTCTTCTCGCCCTCCCGGGACGACCTCACCGAGCGGATCTACTCCCTCAAGCGCGAGGTGGTGGAGTTCCGCGACGCCGTCCAGCCACTCGTCCCCGTCCTGCAGTTCCTCACCGCCAGGCGGGACGACTGGCCACAGCACGTCCTGCCCTACTTCCGCGACGTCACCGACCACCTCACCCGCACCGACACGGAGGTCCGCGCCCTGGACCAGCTGCTCGCCTCCGTCCTCGACGCCCATCTCGCAAAAGTGGGCACCTGGCAGAACGACGACATGCGCCGCATCAGCGCTTGGGCGGCCATCCTCGCCATCCCCACCATGGTCGCCGGGCTCTACGGCATGAACTTCGCCCACATGCCCGAACTGGACTGGCGCTACGGTTATCCGTGCGCACTCGCCGTCATGGCCCTGGGAGCAGGACTGCTGTACCGGGCGTTCCGTCGCAACGGCTGGCTGTGACCGAGGCCGGACCGGCCGAACTCGCCGCCTCCGCAAGGTCGTCGGCAGCCTGACCCCACCCGGTCACGAATCGGCCCCCGCGGGGACCGCCACCGTCCGCCGGCGCATCGTGACCGCGTTCGACGAGCACCCGGGAAGGTGCTCCGCGTCCACGACGCACGCGCACGGGAGCCGTCGGTACCCCGGCCGACGGGGGAACCGGGGCAGCGGCCCTTGCCGAGGGCCGGAAGTCCGCCACGGCACGAGCGGCACGCGGACCTGTTGGCGCGCGGTGCGAACCGCTCCGGGGCCGAGTCGGACTCGGTGGCCGTGCGGGCGACGGCCGAGTACGCCGTAGGCTTGAGGGGCGTGGGCGTCTGGCAGTAGTGCGCCGAAGGAGGACTGTCGTGCCCGCCGATGCTGTCGACCGGGCCCTATGAAGTGACGGAGTGCAGCATTGGTGGGAGTGGAGCTCGGGGCTGCGGTGGCCGCGGCGCGAGAGATCGGTGAGCAGGTCCTCGCCCCTGAGGCCGCGGCCGTGGACCAGGAGCAGAGATGGCCGGAGAAGGGCATGGCCGCGCTGCGGTCCCGGCTGGGCGGGCTGGTGGTGCCGGCCGAGTACGGGGGGATGGGGCACGGCCTGCCGGCGGTTGCGCAGGTCGGTGAGGCGACGGGGCAGGCCTGCGCCTCGACGTCGATCTGCTTCGGTATGCACCTCGTCGGCTCGGCGGTGATCGCTGCGAAGGCCAGCCGACGGCAGCAGGAGCACTACCTGAAGCCGATCGCGGCCGGTGAACATCTGACGACTCTGGCTCTGTCCGAGCCGGGGACGGGCGGGGAGTTCTGGCTGCCGCAGACCCGTATGGAGCGTGTCGGCGAGCGCGCGCTGCGGCTGACCGGAGCGAAGAGCTTTGTGACCAACGCCGGCCATGCGGATTCCTATGTCCTGTCGACCCTGGCCGCCGGGCCGGGAACGCCACCGGGTCAGTTCTCGTGCACGGTGGTCGACGCCACTGTGCCGGGACTGGAATGGGGGCCGTCATGGCAGGGTTTCGGCATGCGCGGCAACGCCTCGCGCGGTCTGGAGCTGCGAGGAGTGGAAATCGCCGACTGGTGCCTGCTGGGGGAGGAGGGCGATGAGATCTGGTACGTCTTCAACGTCGTCGCCCCTTATTTCCTGATGGCCATGGCCGGCACCTATCTAGGGGTGGCCGCGGCCGCCCTGGAGGAAGCCCGTGCCCATCTGTTGCGGCACAGAGGGGCACGCGTG
This sequence comes from Streptomyces sp. NPDC126497, assembly GCF_040302425.1. Lineage (NCBI taxonomy): Bacteria > Bacillati > Actinomycetota > Actinomycetes > Kitasatosporales > Streptomycetaceae > Streptomyces > Streptomyces sp. NPDC126497. Next base: position 48,715 of record NZ_JBEORT010000007.1, on the reverse strand, counting down.
GGGCGGTCCGCTGCCGGGCAGCCGGTCGTCCAGCACCGACTGGGCACGATGTGGGCGCGCGTGGAACGTACTCGACGGCTGATCTACCATGCCGCAGCCGAAGCGGAGATCGGTGCACCGGAGGCTCTGCTGGGGCTGGCCTCGGCCAAGGCCGAGGTGGCCGAGGCCGCCGAGGCCACCGTCAACGACGCCCTGACCCTGGTCGGCGGTATCGGCTACGCCGAGCACTCGCCCCTGCACCGCATGCTGCGCGACGCCCGCGCCGCGCACGTGATGTCCCCGGTGACCGACCTGCTGCGGGTATGGACCGGCAGAGCCCTGCTCGACGAACCCCTGCTCGAGAGCTGAAGCGATGAACCCCAGCCTGCCTCTGCTGCTGCTGGTCGACCTCCCCCGGCAGACGGCCACCACGCTCACCGCCGAGCTCGCCGCGACTGCCGAGATCCTCCAGAGCACCGCTGAGGACGTACTGGCCTATACCGGCGGACCGCCCGGTCTGCGCCGGCCCACGGTGGTGGTGCTGGGGGAGACGGTGACGGCGCCTGTCGGCGTCGTCCACTCCCTGCGGCCGCACTCCGCGGATCTGACGGTCGCCGTGACGGTCACCCCCGACACGGAGGACAAGCTCGCCGTACTCCCCCTCCTGTTCCCCTCCGACACCGTTCGCCGTGTGGCGGGCGGCGAGACGGCGCAACGGACGACCCACGTGGTGAGCGAGCTGCTCCAGCAGCTCACCCGTCGTCGGGCACACGCCGCGGCGCGGGCCGCGGCCCAACAGCGGCTGTCCTCGGGCACCTCGATCGACCGGCAACTGGGACAGCGGCTGCTGGGACAGTTCCTGGCCCAAGCACCGATCGGCGTGCTCATGCTGGACGGCGACGCGATGATCGCCTGGAACCAGCGAGCCGCCGGCCTCCTGGAGCTGACCGAGCCGGACTCGGTGCGCCGACCGGTGACCGACCTGTTCCCCGAGGACCAACGGACCACGTTGCACCATCATCTGGCCACGCCTCGGCAACACGGGGGCGCCGAACCCGACGCGGTCTTCGAACGCGTCCGCGGCGACGGCACCTCCCAGGCCCTGCGCATGGCCGTGCGGCAGGTCCTGGACACCGAGGGACGCAGCCGCACCCTCGTCCTGACCGAGGACGTCACCGACCGCCTGCACGCCCAGCGCAAGCTCGCCGAACGCACCAGCAACGCCCTGCTCACCGCCGAAGTCGCCGCCGCCATGACGGCGCCAGGACCACTGGAGGAACGCCTGCGCAGATGTGTGCGCGCCGCCACCGACCGCCTGGGTGCCGACCGCGTCTGCGTCTGGAGCCTGAACACTCGCGGCGAACTGGTCCACGCCATCTGCACCGAGGACGACGACGAGCCCTCCGACGGTTCCTTCTGCGAGAAGGCTCAGCGCGTCCTCGCGCAACAGGTCGTCGCGGCGCGCCGCCCGTACCTGGACGTCCCGCCCCGTACCGACTCGCGCGCGGACCAACCGGCAAACGGCCGCGGATCGTTCACCGGCTTCCCCCTCATCTCCGGCGGGGAGCTGCTCGGCGTGCTGTCGCTGACCACGCGCCTGGCGCTGCCCGGTACCGTCCTCGCCACGTTGGAGAACATCGCCGACCAGATAGCTGTCGGCACGCAACAGGACCGCCTGCTCAACCGCCTCAGCGAGGCGACCCGCGCCCTCGAGCGTCCCCTGCTCCCACCCAGGCTGCCCGACCTGCCGGGCTTCGATCTCGCCGCCCGCTATGAACCGTTCAGTCAGGGCCTGCACATCGGCGGTGACTTCTACGACGCCTTCACCGCTCCCGACGGCCGCCACGTCCTGGTCCTCGGCGACGTCTGCGGCAAAGGCCCCGACGCGGCCGCCATCACCGGTCTGGTCCGCCACACCGTGTGGGCCGCCGCCCAGCACACCAGCGACCCCTCCCACGTCCTCAGCCTGATCAACAACGCGCTGCGCCGCCAGAACACCCCCTTCTGCACCCTCATCTACGTAGTCATCGACACCACCCGCACCCCCACCCGCCTCCGGATCGCCGGCGCCGGCCACCCCCCACCGCTCCTGCGCCGAGCGAACGGCGACACCGCCCCGCTGGAGACACGAGGCACCCTGCTAGGCGTACTGGAGACGCCGCGCCACCTGATCACCGAAGCGGAACTGCGACCCGGCGACACCCTGGTGCTCTACACCGACGGCTTCACCGAGGGAGCCGGCGCCGCAGACCAGCGCACCCCGGAAGACCTCGCTGCCATCGTCGCCTCCCTACCGCCGACCGATGAGCCGGCTTCTGCCGAGAACGTGGCCACCGTGCTGATGGACGACGCCCACCGCTGGTGGGGCGAACGGCTGCGCGACGACCTCGCCGTCCTGGCCCTGACGGCAACTGCGATCCACGGCCGGCCCGAAGAGAGCGCCGACACGAGCATCAGGTGACGACACGGAAGGCCTTCCGGCAACCGGCCCGGAGCGCCGTCGACCTGGTTGGGGCCCGGGTCCACGGGGCGGTCTCCTGGCCGATGACCCCGGCGCTGCGACGGGAACGGGCGGGGAGCTGCCACCGGTGATCGCGCGTTCACAACAGCAGACGGTCGAGGCAGAGGCTCAGCCCGGCCTCCAGGTGCTCCGTGGAGTTCGTGGAGAGCAGGACGGTGACACCGCCCTGGATGGCACCGATCACGGCCGCGGCCGTGCGGTCGGCGTCGAGCTCCGGGTCGGCCTCGCCGGCCGCCTGCGTGGCCTCGATACCGGCCCGGACGCACTCCTGCCAACGCCGCACCAGTTGGGCCGCGACGGCTTGCGAGGCCGGGCTGTGGCGCCCCACGTCGGAGATCAGCACCCCGAGCGGGCAGTACAGCCCTTGGTCGCGGTACTGCTCGACGATGAGGTCGCGCCACGCTTCCCAGGCCACGCGCGAGGTGAGTTCGCTGAGGTAGGGCTGCTGGCCTTCGAACACGCGATCGGCCTCGTGCACGGCGACCGCGAGCAGCAGCTCCTCCCGGCCCTTCGGGAAGTAGTGGAACATCTGCCCTTTCCCGGTACCGCTGCGCCGGCCCACGTCGTCAAGCGTGGTGGCGTTCGCGCCGCGTTCCCGGATCTCGGCCGCGGCGGCTTCGATGATGCGCAGGCGGGTCGCCGCGCCCTTCCTCGTGGTCATCGAAAAAGTGTACTTGTAGGTACATTTTTCGAAACCTAGCTTTGGCCGCATGAAGGCGATAGTCATCAACGAAGCGGGTGGACCCGAAGTACTGCAGCTGCGCGAGCGGCTGACACCTCGTCCGGGTCCGGGAGAAATACTGGTGGACGTCCGGGTGGCCGGCGTGAACTTCTTCGACGTCGGCATCCGCCGGGAGCGGGCGGCCGAGGTGCCGGGTGCGGAGGGTGCCGGTGTGGTGGTGGAGACGGGCGAGGGCGTGCACGGGGTCGCCCCGGGGGACCGCGTCGCGTGGGTGACGACCGACGCCCATGGCAGTTACGCGGAGCAGGTCGTGCTCCCCGTGGACAGCGTCGTCGCGGTACCCGACGCCATCGACGACGAGACGGCCGCGGCCGTGCTGCTGCAGGGGCTGACCGCACACCATCACTGCACCGTCTGCCACCCGGTGCAGCCCGGTGACGTCACGCTCGTGCACGCTGCGGCCGGCGGGGTCGGGCTGCTGCTCACCCAGTTGATCAAGGCGCGTGGCGGCACCGTGATCGGCCTGGTGTCGCGGCCGGAGAAGGTCGAGATCGCCACCGCCGCCGGCGCCGACCACGTCGTGGTGTCCACGGGGGGCAGGTTTGTCGAGCCGGTGCGGGAGCTGACCGGCGGCGAGGGGGTGCACGCGGTGTTCGACGGCGCGGGCGGACCGACGTTCTCCGCATCACTGGAGGTACTGCGCACGCACGGCACGATGGTGTTCTACGGGCCGCTGATCGGCGACGTGCCGACCATCGCGATGAACGAGATCCCGCGCAGCATCCGCCTCACCTACGGCACGCTCCCCGACCACATCCGTACGCGCGAGGAGCTCGCCACGTACGCGGCCGAGCTGTTCGCGCTGGTCGAGAGGGGGGAGCTGGTCGTCCGGATCGGCGGCCGCTACCCGCTGGCGGAGGCGGCGAGGGCCCACGCCGACATCGAGTCGCGCACGACCACCGGGAAACTGCTGCTGGTTCCGTGACCGGCGACCGGTGGTACAGCCCGGCGAGCGGTCGCCGCCACCGAGGCGGGCCGGAAGGGTCCCGGTGATCGCCGGACCGCTTCCGGCCCGGCACACGTGAACCCGCATGTTCGGGTGCCACGTGTGCCGGTCCGCGGGATGCCACCGTTTCCTCCATCCGCGTGAGAAGCCGAGAGGCCGGACGGTGCCGTCCGGGCTGCACCGCGAGTCGTCGGCCTGCTGCGGGACGGCACGGCACCCGGACAGGCGCGTGCCCCAGGAGGCACCCCGTCACGGATGCGCGGACCCGGTCCTTGCGCGACGGGCCGTCGTGCCGCCACCTTCCGGCGGACTGGAGGATCTCCGGACCGGCGGATCCGCGTCCTCCGTGACCGGGAATCGCACCGAACGATTTACAGTCCGCTTCTACGTCCGGAACCTGGAAGAAATCATCAGCAAGCTCGAGGCAGTGTTCGCCGGAGGACCGTAAAAGCCAAGCTACGTCAAAATTCAGCGCCTACGCAGGTCAGGAGATCTGCCCGAGGGGTGGCCAGGCAAACGCTTCGGCCGGCCTGCCAATGTGCTGACCAGGCAATTCAAAGTTCTCGCAATGTCTGCTCCAGGTGGGAGGCCGATGGTGTTCTGCGGGGCGCGGAACCAGGTGGGCAGGGCTCGTGCAGGAGGGGGCCACCATCCACGAGCGCCCGGCAGGTAAGTGACCACAGCGCTTCATCAAGGGGGATCCACCATGCAGAAGTACCGCGCTTACGCCGCCATCGGGGCATTGGTGCTGGGCGGTTTGGCACTGACATCGGAGGCGGCGAGTGCCTCGTCCACTCAAACCGAACAGACCGTCGTTGCTTCGGCCGTCTCGCGCGACAGTAGGACCGGCGCCGGTGTGAAGGACTGGAACGGCAATTGCGACGCGATCAGCTTCACCACCACAGGCTTCACCGGCTGGTGTGACGGGACCGGGCCGGAGAAGTACGGCACCTGGGTCAAGTGTTCCAATGGGAAGACCCAGTACAGCTCGTACACCCGCGCTTACGGGGACCGCAGGGGCGTGTACGCCGGGTGCACCTCCGGTAGCCGGGTGGCCTCCGGTTTCTGGGACGCCGGCTGAGCACCTGTAGAAGTCCCCTCAGCTTCCCGGTGAGCACGGCCCGCTCACATGCCTCCAGCTCGGCGCGTTCTGCGCCGAGCTGGTAGCCGTCGGCCCTGGTCCGGATCAGCGGTGGCCGGCTGTTTTCGGCGGTGATGTCGCGCAGGGCGGCGAGCCCCGGCCTGACCTGGCCGGGAGACAGCCTGCCGGCGCGGGTCAGCCGGGAGGACAGCAGCCCCGCGGATCCGGCCTCGAACAGCACGAACCGCAGGGTGTCCGCGTGCCGCTGGGCGGCGTCGTCCTCGGCGCCGCACTGCCCGCCGCCCTCGTCGGGTGAACCCGCCCAAGGGGGACCGCATGGCAACCGGCCTCGACCCCACCACCACCGTCCGCCGCGCCGGACACGGGGTGATCGGCACCTTCCGCGGACAGCGCGACGGCACCAACGTCCCCGTCCTCCCCACCCGCGACGGCTCCGCCCCGCTCCCGTACGGCTGGGAATACACCTGCGGGATCGGCCGGCACTTCCCCGGCGGGGACGGCGTACGGGACAGCGTTTGACGCCAGGTTCACCCGCCCCGCCGGCGCGCGTGGGCCCGGCGGGTGCCGCTCCTGCGCCCCCTCGTCCGGCCCACGGCACGTCTCCGGCACCCCCGGGCGGTCTGACCGGTGACCGGCCGTGCCGTGCCGTGCCCGCCGACCTGTACGCCGCGCTGCACGTCTGCTTCCGCGCCGGCCCGGCCCCTCCGGTCCGCCGGTCCGCCGTGCCACCGCGCCCGGCGGCCTACCGTCGCAGTGTCTCCAGCAGGCGCCCGAGCTGCCGTACCGGCTCCGCTCCCGCCACTCGCAGGACGACCGTGTCGGCGCCGGCCGCCGCCAGTTCGCGTACGTGACCGGCGGCGTCCTCCGGGCGGCCGGAGACGGTGAACACCTCGTCCGCCGGGCGGCCGAGCCAGGCGGCCTGACCCTCCGTGTGCGGGCGCAGTGCCTCGGCGGCGCGGGCGGGGTCCTCGTCCACGCAGGTGAAGGCGAGCACCGTCATCGTGTGCTCCGCGCCCGCGCCGCCCTTGGCCACCAGCTCCCGGGCCGCCGTCACCTCGGCGGGGCCGTGCCCCTCCGCGATCACCGTGCCGTCGGCGACCCGCCCGGACAGCTCCAGCGAACGCGGCCGCACCACTCCCGCGACCACCGGCGGCACCTCGGCCGGCGGGTGCACCAACCGGATCCCGTCCAGCCGCACCTCCCGGCCCGCCAGCTCGACGCGCTCCCCCCGCAGCAGCGCCCGCACGGAGGTGATCGTCTCCTCCAGCAGCGCGAGCGGGGAGCGCGGGGCGAGGCCGACCGCCGTCATCCACTCCCGCACCCCGTGCCCGACCCCGGCCACCAGCCGACCCGGGAACACCCGCGCCAGCGTGGCCAGTTCCATCGCGAGCAGCGCGGGGCTGCGCAGCGGCGCCGGGGTGATCCCGATGCCGACCCGCAGCCGCTCGGTCGCCCCCAGCGCCACGGCCGCCGCGGACACGCCCCCGTTCCAGCCGAGGTCCTCCACGACCCAGAGGTCGTCCACACCGAGAGCCTCGACCTCCCGCGCGAACCCGGGCAGCCCTTCAGGCGCCCAGTCCCGGTCGTACATCACGCCGATCCGAACGCCGTTCTGCGAAGTCGTCGTCATGGACCGCAACCTATGCGCCGTCCGTACCGATGATCAACGGTCGGGGCACCGCCGGCCACCGTTCCCGCGCCCGTACTCACCGCGGGCGCTCGCTGCCGGCACGACATCCCGGCAGGTCACGGGCACACCACCGATCAGCGGGAACTGGGATGGCCCACAGCGGCAGCGGGCACGACCACCATGGACCCGGCCACGACCACAGCCACCGAGTTGTCGAACCCGACGCCGTACCGGCGGCCTTCGACCCGGCCGCCCCGACGAGGAGCCGTCGCCCCAGCAGCTCTCCCGGCGCCCCACGGTGCGCCGCGCCGGGCTGCTCGGCGCCGGACCGGCCGCAACGAGGTCGCCGTCCTCGGGCAGTTCGAGGTCGCCTACGACGGCGGCCCGGACAAGGCGACCGCGAGCACCCCGCCAACGAGGCCCTCGTCATGGCGGGCATCGACTTCCTCGCCGCGCGGGTGCGCCGTCGCAAGGTCAAGGACGCGCTCCTCCTCGCAGCCCCTCCCGCCCGCAAGGGCATCGACCAGGTCGCAACGTGCCGGCAGGAACGGCAGCGCCTCACCGACCGGCCTCCGCGCCCCCGGGAGTGCCTGGTCGAGGGGGCGACAGCATCGGGAGCACTCGTCCCGTCAGCGCCGGCTCCGGTGCGCAACCGGGGCAGCCGCCCACGCGTCCGCCGCGCGTCCGGCGCCGCCCCTCACGGGGCAGCCGGCGCCCCCGGGGGCTGCGTGGGGATGCGCCGATGGAGGTCCTCCAGCAGGTCACGCATGGCCATGCGGAAGATCTCCGCCTGGTGTTCGCCGATGAAGGAGGTGTGCCCGAAGGCCTCCAGGACGACCATGCCGTGCATGCGCCCCCAGGCGCCGAGGAGGAGAGCGGCCGCGGAAGGCGGCAGGGTTTCCGAGCCGTGCGGGAACAGGGGTTCCAGGTGCGCCTGCAGTGCCGGCGAGAGCGCCCGGGTGTCGGCTGCGGCGAGTTGCGCCGTGGTGAACCCGTCGAACATCTCTCGCTGGAAGACCGTGCTCAGTCGGCGCATCGCCTGGGTGGTCGGGCCCTCGGCAGGTGCCTCGTAGTGGCGCAGCGGTGCGCCGTACAGCAGCTGGAATCGCTCGACGTGGGTGACGGCCCAGCGGCGGTAGCCCTCGGTGGCGGCCAGGAACCGCCGTGCGGCCGGCTCGTCGGCCGCCGCGTCGACGGCCGCCGTGACGGCATCGGCCAGGTCGTCGTACGCCTTGGCCACCAACGCGGTGACGAGGGCGTCCCGGTTCGGGAAGTAGTGGTACAGCCCTTGCACGGTCATGCCGAGGTCGCGGGCGACCGCTCGCAGGGAGAGGGCGTGCGGCCCGTGCCCGGCGATCTGGCGCTCGGCGGCGTCCATGATCTCTCGAACGGCGACGGCTCGGCGTCGCTGGCGCAGGGACGGCAGGACCGTCGCGGGCTCTTCGACGAACATGCGCCGATCCTAAGGCGGTTGACGGGACGAGTCACCAGAGAACTGCACCCGCACGGAAAACCTGACAGTGTCAGGTAAATCTCCTTCTGCTCAAGAACCCGCTGCCTTACTAGCGTCGTTCCCGGCGGCGACGAGCGCGGCATCGCGCACCGTCCACCGGGGCGAAGAGGGCTCCGCGACGCGTTCCGCCGGCTTCTCGCCCGGCCGCCACCTCTCGTCCTTCCCCGAAGAACCCTGAAGGAGATCCACTCGTGTTCGAACGTATGGCCGACTTGGCGATCCGCCGGTCCCGGCCGGTGCTGCTCGTGGCCGCCCTGGCCGTGGCACTGATGGGCATCGTGGGCGCCGGCGCCTTCGACAAGCTGAAGGGGGGAGGCTTCGACGACCCCGCCTCCCCCTCCACGCGGGCGGCGAACGTCATCGCCGACAAGTTCGGCGGCGAGACCAACCTCGTCCTGCTGGTCCGCTCTCCCGACGGCCGCATCGACACCCCCGCCGTCGAGGAGGACGGCCAGGACCTGGTGGCCGAGCTCAAGAAGGACGAGCGGCTCAGCAACGTCGTCTCCTTCTGGGAGACGAACAGCCCGGACCTGCGTTCCGAGGACGGCCGTGAGGCCATGGTGCTCGCCCACGTGAAAGGAGACACCACCGAGCAGCGGGAAAGCGCCATCGCGATCCTGGACACCTACAGCGGCTCCTACAGGGACACCCTCACCGTCCGGGCCGGAGGAGGCGCCGCGGTAGGAGCCGACCTGTCGAACCAGGTGGTCGATGACCTGATCCTCGCCGAGGCGATCGCCATACCGCTGACCCTTGTGCTGCTCCTGATCGTCTTCGGCAGCGTCGTCGCGGCGCTGTTGCCGCTCGTCATCGCCGTCATCGCCATCCTCGGCTCGTTCGCCCAGCTCTTCCTGCTCGGCAGCGTCACCGACGTGGCCGACACCGCGACCAACCTCACCACCGCCCTGGGTCTCGGACTGGGCATCGACTACGCCCTGTTGATGGTCAGCCGCTTCCGGGAGCAGATCGCGGTCGGTGCGAGCGTGGACGACGCCGTCCGACGGACGGTGCACACCGCGGGCCGCACCGTCGCCTTCTCCGCGGCGACCGTCGCGGCGGCCCTGGCGGCCCTCATGGTGTTCCCGCAGTACTTCCTGCGCTCGTTCGGCTTCGCCGGGGTCGGCGTCGTCGCCATCGCCGCCCTGAGCACCCTGTTCGTGATGCCGGCCCTGCTGAAGCTCCTGGGGCACCGGGTCAACGGCGGGCGGATGCCGTGGGCGAAGTCGCGGCGCTCCGAAGCTCGGACACCCGTGTGGGGACGTCTGGCGCGCACCGTCATGCGGCGGCCCGTGCTCACCGCGGTGCCCGTCCTCGCCGTGCTGCTGCTGGCGGCGAGCCCCCTGCTGAACATCACCTTCGGAACGCCGGACGAACGCGTGCTGCCCGAGGACGCCGAGAGCCGCCAGGTCTCGCAGGTCCTGCGGGAGGAGTTCGGCGGCAGCGAGGACTCGGCCGTCTTCATCGCCATCGACACCTCCGTGGCCGAAGCCCCGCTGGCCTCGTACGCGGAGCGACTGGCCGCGCTCGAGGGCGTCGAGCGTGTCGAGACCAGCGCGGGCACCTACAGCGCGGGACGGCCCGCCGCGACCGGCCCGGCCGACTCCGCCCTCGGCCGGCCCGACGCACAGCGGATCAGTGTGGTGAGCAGCCTGACGCCGAAGTCGGAGGCGGCCGAGAGCCTGGTCAGGCAGGTGCGCTCGGTGACTCCGCCCCCGGGGACGGACCCCCTGGTCGGCGGGAACGACGCCGTACTGGTCGACGCCAAGGAATCCATCGCCGACAAACTCCCGCTGGCCGTGACCCTGGTCGTCCTCAGCGCCTTCCTGCTGCTCTTCCTGTTCACAGGCAGCGTCGTGCAGCCGTTGCGCGCGCTGGTCCTCAACCTGATCAGCCTGGGTGCCACCCTCGGTGTGATGACCTGGATCTTCCAGGACGGCAACCTCTCCTCACTGCTCGGCTTCACCGCCCAGCCGATGGAGCTGGCGATGACCGTGCTGATGTTCTGCATCGGCTTCGGCCTCTCGATGGACTACGAGGTCTTCGTCACCAGCCGGATCAAGGAACTCCACGACCAGGGAGCGGACAACGAGACCGCCGTGGTCAACGGCCTCGGCCACACCGGGCGCATCGTCAGCGCGGCCGCCTTCCTGCTCGCGGTGAGCTTCTTCGCCTTCGGCACCTCCGAACTCAGCTTCATACAGATGTTCGGCCTCGGCAGCGGACTGGCCATCCTCATCGACGCCCTCGCCGTCCGCGGCGTGCTCGTCCCCGCCGCGATGCGTCTGCTGGGGAAATCGGCCTGGTACGCGCCCGGCTTTCTGCGCACGGTCCACGCCCGGTACGGCCTCAGCGAAGGCGGTCCCAAGCCGACGTCCGTCCCCGGACCGGCGGCAGCTGCTCGGGCGGACACGAAGGAGTCGACCATGGTGTGACCCGCCCGGCCACCGCTCAGCCACCCCGCGACCCGTCGTGCAAGGCTCAGGAGCGTTGTCACGTCGTGGGGTGTGTGGCGGCCTGACGACGCGTCACGGCACGCGGTCCCGCGATGTGAGGCTGTGGTCAGGTGGTGGTGGGCCGGCCGGCGACGGGCCGGACCGTGAAGGCGCCGCCCAGGCGGTGACCGTGGCGGCGCCCCTGCCGGCAGGCCCCCTCGGGCCACAGCACGCACACGGGTGTTCCCTGTTGCCGGCCGCAGGCGACGACGTCGGCGGTGCCGCCGTATCCGCGGGCGGGCCGGCCGTCCCGCACGGCGAGCAGTTCGTCGACGAGGCCGACGAGGATCCCGCTGCCCGCCGTGCGGGCGTGCGAGCCGGAGGCGGTCAGGCCGGTCGCGTGCGCGTCGGAGGCCAGGCGGATCGGCCGTTCGTGCGTGGGACGGTCCCGGTGGGGGAGGCTGTCGCGGTACTCGGTGACAGGGACGACCTCTTCGCTCGGTCCGCGGTGCCCAGCGGACTCCCAGGCCGGGCGGATCTCGACTCCGGGCCCACGCAGGGCCTGCGGGGCGGACGGGCCGCCGGGACGAGTCCGCAGGCCGGCGGCAGCGGGGATCGACCCGCCCGGCCGACGCGTCCGCACCGTTCCGCTGTCCCGTCAGTCGTCGACACACCCCTGCGTCCGTCCACGGCGCACGTGTCCGAAGCCTGCCGGATCACGTCCCCGCCGGGCGCGCCAGCGCGTCGACGGTCGCGGAGAACAACCGTGGCAGCCGCTGCGCCGCAGGCACCAGCGCCGCACGGACCGGGAGGACCCTCGTCGCGCCGAGCAGTGCCCGGGTCAGCCAGCGGTAGCGCCGGGTGAGCCGTCGCCACTCCCGCTCGTACGACGCCAGGTCGTTGCCGGCGACTGCGCGCACCGCCGCCGAGGCCTGCGCGAGCGCCAGCGCGATGCCCTCACCGGTCAGCGCGTCGACATAACCGGCCGCGTCGCCGACCAGCAGCACCCGGCCGGCGGTGCGCGCCTTCGTGTCCTGGCGGAGCGGCCCCGCCCCGCGCACCGGCCCGGCGGGTCCGGCTCCGGCCAGCCGCTCCCGCAACTCGGGGAAGGCGGCAAGGTGGTCGTCGTACGGTCCGCGGCCGGACGTGAGCACCGCGACGCCCACGAGCTCGTCGCCCACCGGGGTCACGTAGGCCTCCGCGTCACGGGCCCAGTGCACCTCGACGCGGTCGCTCCAGGGGGCGAGCACGTAGTGGCGGCGCAGCCCGTGCCGCCGGTGGGCCCGACGCGGCCGGTGCAGCCCCAGGGACCGGCGGATCGGCGAGTGCAGGCCGTCTGCGGCGACGAGGTGGTCGGCGCGGGTGCCGTCGACCACCACACCGTCCTCGTCCTGCTCGACCCGGCGCACGGTGCGCTGCTCGACCCGTACGCCGGCGGCCAGCACCGCCTCGCGCAGCGTCGCGTGCAGGACGGTGCGACGCACCCCGCGCCCCGGCCCCGCCCGGAAGTCGGCGTCGACCCGATGCGGCCCGGAGACGTACCCGATGCCCCGCAGGGCGTGTCCCGGCGGATGTGCGCCGAGTGCTGCCAGGGCGGCGACGGCACCCGGCATCAGCCCCTCGCCGCACGCCTTGTCGACGGTGCCGGCGTGCTGTTCCCAGACGGCGACTTCGAGGCCTGCCCGAACCGCGTGCAATGCCGTGGCGAGACCCGCCGGTCCTCCACCGACGACGAGGAGATCCACGCGCCCCTCCTCAGGCCGGCCGCGCCAGGGCGGCGTCCTCGGTGCGGACACGGACGGCGAGCAGGAACCCGTTCAGCACGGTGAAGACGACCGCCGTGACCCAGGCCGAGTGCACCAGCGGGAGCGCGAACCCTTCCACGACCACGGCGACGTAGTTCGGGTGCGGGAACCGGCGGTAGGGGCCGCCGGTCACACGCACGGCGCCGGGCACGACGATCACCCGGGTGTTCCACTGCCGGCCCAGGGCGCTGATGCACCACCAGCGCAGCGCCTGCGAGGCCGCGACGAGGGCGAGCATGGCCCAGGTGAGGACCGCTGCGGTGGCCGGTCGCCGCACCCAGACCTCCACGAGCGCGCCGACCAGCAGGCCCGCGTGCAGCACCACCATGAACGGGTAGTGGCCCCGCCCGCTCTCCACGCCGCCCCGCGCGATGCTCCAGACGGCGTTGCGGTGGGACACGACCAGTTCGGCGACCCGTTCCAGGCCGACGGTCAGGAGCAGGACGGTGAACAGGACCTCGCCGCTCATCTCTCATCCTCCCGGGGCGCGCAGGAGCACGAGTTCGGAGCAGAAGCCCGGGCCCAGGGCGAGCATGAGCCCGTGGGAGCCGGGCCGCGGAGGGCGGCCGGCGAGCGTGTCCGCCAGGACGTGCAGCACCGAGGAGGAGGACAGGTTGCCGATCCGGCGCAGCGAGTCCCAGGTCACCTCCAGGGCGTCACGTCCGACTCCGAGCACTTCCTGCAGTGCCCCCAGGACCTTGGGACCACCGGGGTGCGCGACGTACCAGCCGATGTCGTCGCCGGTGAGGGCGTGGTCGGCGAGGAAGCCGCGAACGTCGCCGCCGACGTACCGGCGCACCAGGTCGGGGACCGAGGAGTCGAGCACGATCCTGAATCCGCCGGAGCCGACGTCCCAGCCCATCGTGCGCTCCGAATCGGGATAGAGGCGACTGCGCGAGGCGAGGACCTCGGGGTGGGCGGGATCGTCGGACCGTGCGAGCGGATGCTCGGAACCGACGGCGACCACCGCCGCCGCGCCGTCCCCGAACAGGCCGCTCGCCACGAGATTGGCGAGCGAGGTGTCCTCGCGCTGGAACGTGAGCGAGCACAACTCGACCGACATCAGCACCGCGACCCCGTCCGGGCAGCCGCGCAACAGGTCGTGCAGACGTGCGATGCCGGCCGCGCCGGCGACACAGCCGAGGCCGACCAGGGGCATGCGCACCACGTCGGGGCGCAGCCCGATCTCCGTCGCGATGCGGGCTTCGAGTGAGGGGACGGCCAGACCGGTCACCGTGCACGACACGATGAAGTCGACGTCGGCCGGGGTGAGTCCGACGTCCTTGAGCGCGTTGACGACCGCGCGACCGCCGAGTTCGACACCCGTCCGGATGAAGACGTCGTTCGACCGCCCGAAGTCCCCGAGGCGGGCGTACTCCTCCAGGGCCAGCGCGGTGTGCCGGGTCTCGACGCACGTGTTGCGGTGGAACCGCTCGACGAGGCCGCGGTCGACCGCACCCCTGGCCAGTATGCCGACGAAGGACTCGGTGATTTCCTCCTGCCGGTAGCAGTGATCGGGCAGGACACCGCAGACACTGAGGACGCGCATGGTCATGCTGGCTCCTGAGGCCGGCCGGTCGGGTGGCCGGGTGCGAGGAACGCCCGGCCGAGACCGAGCGCGACGGTAGGGGTGAGCCGGCCCCGGGCGAGGCCGAGTTCGACGAGGTCGTCGAAGACGCGCCGGTCGGCGGCTGAGGCCCGCAGCCCGGCGTCGAGGACACCGGCGGTGCGGGCGAGCCGGGCGGCCAGAGCGGTGTGGCGCAGGTGGGGCAGCAGGATCCGGCGGGTGAGGCGGGCGTACTGCTCTCCCGCCCGCTCGGGCCGCCCGTCACGCAGGGCCGCGGCGGCGGCGCGACCGGCCGCGATGCCGGTGGCCACGGCGTGATGGATGCCCTCTCCGGTCAGGGGGTTCACCAGGCGGGCGGCGTCGCCCGCGAGCAGTACGCGGCCGGCCGGAGGGTGCCAGCGCGCCGTCGAGAGCGGCAGGAGGTGCCCGGCCCAGTTCCGTCCCTCCTCGGCCGCACCGGGCAGGAGCACATCCAGTCGCTCGAACAACTGGGCACGGGTCGGCGCCGGCCGGCCCCTGTGGAGGACCTCGCCGTACCCGACGTTCGCCCGGCCGTCACCGCAGTCGAAGGACCAGGCGTACGACGGCTGGTGGCGGGTGCCGAACTCGATGACCTGCACGCCTCGCCGCCCGGCTGCGACCGGGGCGTAGCCCCGCAGCGCCAGGGCGACCGGACCGCGGGACCGGCCGAGCGCGCGTTGGACGACCGAGTGTTCGCCGTCGGCGCCGACCACGACCGCGGCGCGGACCTCCCCGTCCAGGACCACCGCGTCGGTGTGCTGCCTCAGGTCGCGGACCCGGTGCCGCAGCAGCCGGGCGCCCGCGGCGACGGCCGCGTCGACCAGTCGGGCATCGAAGACCCGGCGCGGCACCACCCACGCCGGGCGGGCCGTCCGCCGCTCGACGACCAGGTCACCCCGGCCGAGGCGGAGGCGCTCGACCGGGATCCGGTCGTCGACGAGACCGGTGACGCAGACCTCGGCGAGGAGGTCGAGGACGTGCGGGGCCACCCCGTCGCCGCAGACCTTGTCCCGTGGGAAGCCCGCCCGGTCCAGAAGGGCGACGCGCAGGCTCGCGTCGGCGTGCAGCGCGCCCAGGGCGGCGGCGGCGCCGGCCGGTCCGGCGCCGACCACCGCGAGGTCCCAGAGAGTGGAGGCGGGTGCCATCAACCGGCCGCCACGAGCAGCACGACGTCGAGCAGGGCGACGGCCACCGCGGCCCGGAAGGGAGCACGGCCGCGGGCGACCGACGTGAGCACCACGAGGACCGCCACCAGGACGAGGGCCGCCTGCGCCCCTACCGGAGGGGGCCCGGCGGGACCGAGCACGGCCAGCAGCGAGGCGGCGGACAGCAGCACGACGGCCAGGACGCGCGAAGGGTGCTCGCCGAGCCGGTGCGGCAGACCGCGGACGCCGGTGCGTTCGTCGTCGGCGAGGTCGGGCAGCGTGTTGAGCAGGTGCGCCCCGACACCGAGCGCGGCCCCGGCGCCGGTCGTCCACAGCGGCGCCCAGGCCGGGGCGGGGCCGGCGAGGGTGACGACCGAGGGCAGCGTCCCGAAGGCACTGGCGTACGGCACCCACGACCACCGGGTCGCCTTGAGTCCCAGGTTGTAGGCATGGCCCGCGCCGGCGCCGAGAACGACGTTGACCAGCGCGCTGCGCCAGCCGGCGAGTGCGGACAGCACGACGCAGGCGAGTCCGGCCACGGCCAGGGCGCGCACCACCCGGCCGGCCGGCAGGGCCCCGGTGACCAGCGGCTTGTCGGTCCGGCCGACGGCGCGGTCGCGGGGGAGGTCACGCAGGTCGTTGCCCCACCCGATCGTGAGGTGGCCGGCGAGTACCGCCGCGGTGACGGCGGCGGCATCGAGCGGGTGCAGGTCGCTGCGGAGCGCGAGCAGGCCTGCGACGGCGGCGACCGCCAGGGCCGGCCCGCCGTGGGCGGCGGCGAGCAGGGCGCGGACGGGCGGCGGCCCGGGGCGCGACGACGCCGTGCCGGTGGTCACGGGCGTCGCCGCACAGCGACCGGCCCACGACGGGCCGCGTCGCCGAGCGCTCCGAGGACGGTGCGCGGGCGCAGCACGGGTGTCCGGCCGGACGCGGCCTCCCTCATCCCCTCGAGCACCTCGGCGAGCACCTGCGGGCCGTCCTTGGCCGGGGTCCAGTCGAGTTCCGTGCGCGCGCGGGTCGTGTCCAGCGTGGGGAGGGCGAAGCCCATGTCGAGCCACCCGGTGTCGACCGGTTGCAGGCGCGCGTGCCAGGCGGCCGACAGGACGGCGCGGACCGCGGCGGAGGGCACGTGGACCAGCCTGGCGCCGAGCGCGTCCGCGATGACCGCCGCGGTCACGGGCGTGTCGGCGGCGAGGTTGAACGGACCTGCCGCGCGCCGGTGCAACACCGTGACGATCGCCTCGGCGACGTCGTCGGTGTGCACCATCGGGATGGTCAGCCTCCGGTCCATCGGCAGGACCGGCAGCAGACCGAGCACCTTCGAGGGCACGAGGGCGGGAACGCCGTACCGCAGGAGAGCGCTGCCGGCGGCGCGCTGCCCGACGATTCCCGGCCGAAGACGGGTGACGAGGGTGCCGGCGCCGGAGGCCTCGTGCCGGTCGAGGAGACGTTCGGCCGCCGATTTGTGCCGGCTGTACCGCGAACTGCGCACGCCCCCGGTGGGCCAGGACTCGTCCACCGGACGATCGTCCTTCTTCGGTGAGTAGGCGCCGACCGAGGACATGTGGACCAGGTGCGGGACACCGGCGTCGGCGACGGCCCGCAGCACGCGGCGGGTGCCGCCGACGCCGAGCTCGGTGAGGTAGGCGAGGTCGTGGGACGGCTGGAAGCCCCATGCCAGGTGGACGACCGCGTCCGCGCCGGTGAACGCCTCGACGAGCGTGCCGTGACAGGCCTCGACGCTGAGGTCCGCCGAGCGCCAGTCGACCCCCTGGCTGTCAGGGCCTCCGGGCAGCCGCCGGGCCAGACCCACAAGGTCGTGTCCGCCCTCGGCACGCAGGCGTCGCACGACGGTGGAACCGATGTTCCCGGTCGCCCCGGTGACCACGATGCGCATGCGGGATGGGTTGCCCCGTCGCTTCCCCCCTCACACGAGGCACTCCGGCATCCGGCGGACACCGGCGTCACCCGGCCGGTGCACCGCGCGTATGCGCGTCCCTCCGGGCTCGGAGGAGGCACCGGGCGTTCGCTGAGCGGTCACCGAGGCGGGATGACGGGGCGAGGACGCGACGCACGAGGGCATCCGCGCCGGTGAGGAGGGCGTTCGACGCATCAGCGCATCGGTACGGACGCCTCGGCGGTCTCCTGCCGCGCCCCGCTCGGCCCGCCCCCGCGCGGGCCGAGCGGGGCATCATGCTCGTCGTCACCCATGAGGGTGATCGCCGCTCCACGCTTCCGCCGTAGCGCCGACGCGCTCATCGGCCCGGTCCACCTGCGCGCGTACGAGACGCCGGCTCCCCTCTCCGCCGGCTTCGGCATCTCGGCCGGCGTCCCGACGCCGACCGGACCGCGGTCGGCCGGGCCCGCTCGGTGCTGCGGAGGGCACCCGTCAAGGCGGCGGACCGGCTGGTCGGGACAACCGGCCCCAGCAGGACACAGCGTGATCGCCGAGCATGCTGCGACCGGTCCGGTCAGGTGCACGAGCTCCTCTGTAGGCTTCGGGCCATGCGTACTCCTCCGGCTCGTTCGGGAACAGCGCGGTGAACCGGCGGACCGGCTTGGCACTCGTACTGGTCCTGTGCGGCCTGCTGGGCGCTTGCGGTACGCCGCCGCGGACGCACCGCCCGGCGCCGGCCGGGGAGAAGCCCTTCTGGCAGGCCGAGTTCGACGGAGCGGCGGGCATCCGCCCGTCGGAGAGGTTCTGGAACACCGAGACCGGGAACCGGGAGGCCGAGGGGTGGGGGAACAACGAGCTGCAGTACTACACGGACGACGCGGCCAACTCCGCCCTCGACGGCGCGGGTCACCTCGAGGTCTCGGCGCGTCCGGCTCCACCGGGGGCCGAACTGCCGTGCTTCACCGAGAGGTCCTGCCCCTGGACGTCGGCCCGGCTGACCACGGAGGGAAAGGTCGCACTGACCCGTGGACGGGCGGAGATCCGCGCGAGGATGCCCACGGGAACGGGGCTGCTGCCCGCGATCTGGATGCTGGGCGACAACGGAGCCCAATGGCCCGGACAGGGGGAGATCGACATCTGCGAGGTGGTCGGCGGAGAACCGCGGACGGTGTACGGCACCGCCCACGGACCGACCTACTCCAACGAGGACGGGATCGGCGGAGCCGCCACCTTGACCGCGGATGCTTCGACGGCCTTCCACACCTACGCCGTCGACAAGCAGCCGCACCGCATCACCTGGTCCGTCGACGGAAAGCCGTACTTCACCCTGACCCCGTCGAAGCTCCCCTCACCACGCGACTGGGTCTTCGAACAGGACATGCACCTGCTGCTCAACGTCGCCGTCGGAGGAGACTGGCCGGGCCCGCCCGACGCCTCGACGCCGTCCCCCGCGACGATGACCGTCGACTACGTCCGCCTCTACGGCGAGGGCCACGCCTGAGGGTCCGAGGGGCCCGCCGGGCCGGACGGCGGGGGAGAGGGCGGGCCCGGGCCAGCCGTCCCGGCGTCCCGCCGGCGGCATTCGGCCGCGCATCGTTCCCGTGGTGAGGAAAACCCCACCCTCCAGCCGGAGGCAGGCTGCAGAGACCACCCGGGCACCAACGCGCTAACTTCCGTGTCCGGGAACCCCGATCCGCGACCACAGCGGAAAGTCGCCGCCTTCCGACAGACACGAGAGCCTCGATGAAACGCTTCGGTGCCCTTTCCTACGTGACTGCCACACCACGACGGCGGATCAGCACACTGATCGCGTCAGCCGGGGCGATCCTCCTCGCCTTCTTCCTCGCTCCCGACGCCCTGGCCCGGACGTCCGTCAGCACGGCGAACGTCAGCGATTCCTTCCGTCAGGGATTCATCGACTACTGGCAGTCCGACGGCCGGGGATTCCCACCCCGGCTGGAGGACACGGTCACCTTCTGGTTCCGCTTCCACCTCGTCAAGGCCGGCCTCTCCCTGCTGCTCCTCGCGGTGGCTGTGGCCCTGGGCGTGGTCCTGTGGCGGCACGCCCGGCAGCGCGCCGGTGGGCGGTCCGCTCGCCTTCGGCGCGGGCTGTCCTGCGTCCCGGCCGGAATGCTCGGACTCTTCGCTCTGGTGGCGCTCATGGCCAACGTGCAAGGCGCGGTGGCGCCTTTCGCCTCGCTGCTGCCCATGCTGGTGAACGGCGGTGCGGAGGGCGAACTCGCCACCGTCCTCGCCCAGGTCCGGCAGCAAGCACAGGCCCACCCGGGTTCCGGGCACTCTCCCGCCTTCGCCTTCATGGTCGGCGAATTCGCCGTCTACCATGCCGTACTGGCCGCGATGGCCGCCACGGTCACGTGCGTGCTGGCCGGCACGAGCATCATGTTGTGGAACCGGTCGAGGGCATCGGCCGACGGGCGCTCACCGCGTGCGACGAGACCAGGCGCTGCCGTCTCGGCACTGTGGGCGGCTGCTGCGCTGGTCATCACCGTCTCCAACGTCATGAACGCGGCGAACTCGTCCCGGGCACTCGCCCACCTCTTCGCCGGGGGATGGTGAGCGACGCACTTACCGGCCCCGACGAAGCCTCTGGACGTGCCGGTGGGTATCGGGCAGAGGGCGAGTCCGGGGAGGGCTTCGCGGGCGTCGTCGCGTCTTTCCCGGTGGACGCGTAGGCGGCGGGAGCCGTGCAGCCAGGAGATCGTCCGCTCGACGGGTGATCCGAGTCGATGACGCCCGCCCCCACGCCCGGGGGAAATCGTCCTGTGCCGGACCGCTCGCGCCGAGCGCGGTTCGCGCCGCCGGCGCAGCGGGGGAGCCGCGCCGGCATCGCTCGTGCCGTCGTACTGCTTGTTCACTTCACGAGCAGGCGGAAGGTCGCACCGTCGGCGAGCGCTTGGCACTGGTACTGCGTCCACCGGTGCTCATCGAGCAGCTTCTGTCCTTGGTCGGGACAGGTTTCCTGGTTGTACGCGGTTCCGAACGAGACCCAGTCAGCGGCGGAGTTCGGGCCGAGATGGTTCGACGACACATGGGCGCCGACCCGTCCACCGGTGGCCAGGCCCTGTTCGGCGTCCCAGCGGTAGTGGACGCCGAGCCACAGGCGCGCGAGGGCGTTCTCCTCGGCGGCGGCCGAGAAGCTGTGGAACCGTCGGATGACGCCCTGCGCGTGCGGGTCCTCGGTAGCGGCGTCGAAGGTCATCTGGTCCTGACCGAACCAGGAGGACATGACTTTCGCCCAGGCACCCGCGAACGTCGCGTGGCCGGAGACATAGGCCGGGAAGGGCGGGCTGAAGCTCTGGCCGTTGCGGTCGGCCGACAAGGGGCGCCATGACGGGTCCGCCACCGTTCCGGCGTTGCCGTCGTCGTCCAGGTTGATGGCGCTCTCCGGACGCCACAGGTTGATCGGCGTCTCGTACTTGGCGTGCCAGGCTGCGATCCCCGCGTCGGCGAGCGCCAACGACAGCATGGCGAACAGCTTGGCCGTACCCGAGGTCTGGATGCGCTGCTGGGCGACCAGGGTCTGGGTGTTCGCGAAGATCTGGCCGATGGGCTTGTACGTTCCGTCCACGTCGTTGGCCCAGAAGTAGGCGGCCTCTGTCTGGTCGGGCGTACGCGTGGTGGAGGTGGCACCGCCGAGGCGTTTGACCTCGTTGACTTGGGCGGCGTACTCAGGGCTGGCCAGTAGTTCGGGCATCGAGGTCTTACCCGCGGGGAGCTGGGGCCGCACCTGGTCGACCGTCGTCAGCGCGAAGGGCTTCACCTTTCCCCAGTGCGGGGTGACCGCCGCACCCGAACCCGTCGGCCGCCAGAAACCCGGTTGCGTGCTTCCGGGGTGGGCAGTGACATTCGCGGCCCCGTCACCCGCTCGGGCGCTCACTACGGCTTCGGCCGCCTTGGTGCCGACATCGGCCCCGGCCGCACGTGCGGTCTTCGTGACGGTCGAAGGCACGGCGGCCTGTGCCGCGCTCAGATCCGCCGAGAAGTCGAGGTCTGGCCACACGCTCGTCAGGGCCCGGAAGGCGGCGTAGTCGACTGCGGTGTCGTAGTCCGGAGTGGTCCCCTGCGCGAGCGGGACCTTCACCAGGTACGGCTGGCCCAGGCATCCGACAGGACGCACGCATTTGGCGGAATTCGCCGCGTCGTAGATCGCCACATGGACGATCGCGCTGGCCCGCGCCAGCTCGGTGGGTGCCGCGCTCGCCCCGGTCAGCTGGCGGAAGGTCCGCTGCAGGACTTTGTTCCAGTAGATGACGTGGTCCCTGTCGACCGCCGTCTCTGCGAGCGGCGCGGCCGCGACCGGGTGGGACGGAAGGGACAAGGCAGCGAGGACGGCCGCCAGGGCCACCGGCAGCGCCGTCATGAGCCGCCTCCACCGCCGTTGAGGGAGCGGCGGGGCGGCTGTGACCGCACTGGACGAGGGATGGCCTGCGGCCGAGGTTCTCTGACGCAACTCTCACTCCTACGGGAAGAAGACGTGTCGTCCGCGCGAGGACGCACGGAACCCGGCCGTCCACGGCGGCCCAGGGAACTCAGAAAGAATCTTGGTGCTCTCGGTCACCTTGGGCCATAGCCTTCCCGGCCAACCGCCGGGCATCAGGTGCGCGGGCCGTTACCGCAACTGAGCTGGTCCAGAGCGTTCCCCCCCGCCGGCACCGGGCCAGGTACCCAATCCTGGCGGGCGCGGGTGTGCCCCTGTAATGGGCCGGTCTTACCAGGATTCTCGACGGCTCCATGGGGGGCGCATGGCGTGGTGGCGTCTGCCGCATGGGAAAGTTGTTGGTCTGGTAGGTGTTCTTGCTGCTGGGGCTGGGTGCTCGAGGGGGGAGGCGTCGGCTCCAGGGGCGGCGATGTCCGACGAGGCCCGGTCCTACCCGTCCACGGCGTTGGACCTCATGGAGGACAACGCACTTCGCCGCGACGATGTCGACTGGGACGAGGTACGGCGCACAGCCTTCACCGAAGCCGGCGACGCGCGGCGTCCCGCCGGTACCCATCGGGCCATTGAGGCTGCCCTGGGCGGACTGGGAGACGGGCACAGCGGCTTCTACGCCCCGAAGAGGGCGAAGGAGCCGGACGGGGACGAGCAGATCCGCCGGCCTGTGGAAGGGTGGGCGTTGGCCGGCCGCATGGGGTATGTGTCGCTTCCCGGTGTCCAGGGATCCGAGAAGGTCTATCAACAGTACGTGCGGGAGGGGCGAGACGCCGTGGCGAAGGCCAATCGCCCGAACCCTGCGGCTGGGTGATCGACCTGCGCCGCAACCGCGGTGGCAACATGTGGCCGATGCTTGCCGTCGCGGGACCGAGCCTCGGTGACGGCGACGTCGGGTCGTTCGTCGATGCGGACGGCAGGAAGACGGTGTGGTCCATCGAGAAGGGCAGCCCTCGGCTGGACGGTGAATCCACCGGCTGGGGAACCGGCCCTCCCGTAGGCGGCGGATCAGCCCCTGTCGCGGTGCTCACCAGCCGTTCCACTGCCAGTTCCGGGGAGGCGGTGACGGTGGCCTCCCGCGGACGCCCTGACACCGCTCCTTCGGGGAGGACACCACAGGCGTCCCCACCGGAAACACACGGCACCGACTGTCCGACGGGGCGACCCTCAACCTGACAGAGGTGATGGATGCCGACCGCACGAGGCGTGCGTACGACAGCCCCATCCCACCTGACCAGCCAGTCGTCGACAACCTCGGACGCGGGGGAAGCGAGGATCCTGTCCTGGAAGCGGCAAGGGAATGGTTGTCCGAGCAGCCCGGCTGCGCGTGGACGGGCCGGGCGATCAGACGGCCGGTGCCGGTTTCCTTCGCCGGCCGGGGACGGCCCCGTTCCGGGCAAGGCGTCTGGCCATGGGGGTGACGGCCGCCCAGGTGATCGGCGTCTCGGAGTGCCGGACGAGCCGTTCGTCGTCCCTCGCGTGACGACGGGCGTGCATCATCACTCGTCGTCACGCTCTCGACATGGCCCGCGGCCGTACCAGCCCACCACCCCGCGAGCCGCCCACCGGTCCACGAGCCGTGCCAGTCAGCAGACCGGTGGGGTGTCGCCGTCCTGATCGGCCGAGTGAAGCAGTTCGATGACACGTTCCTCGTACCGGACGCGGGCCGGGGAGAAGTCGTACGGCATCGTGCCGATGGCCTCCGTCGGACTCGTCCTCGCCCCGCCTTCCTCCTCGCCGGCGTGTTCGTCCTCCTGGTCCAGGAGGACGTCGAGGGCCTCGTCCAGGCCGGATCTGTCGATGGTGGCTCCCAAGGCGGTCTCATGAGCACACCGCTGGACAGCCAGGTCTTCGATGCGGGGGTCGTCGGGGGAGATGGTGTCGTCCAAGGCCGCCTCGGCCTCGGCCAGGCGGTCTTCCTCGGCCCGCAGCCCGGGGTGGGTGGCCAGGACGATGAACCGGTCGGCCTGGACGGCGGCCCCCAGGGAGCCGAAGACACGCTCCGTGACCAGAAGGGTATCGAGATCGGCCGGGCGCAGGGCTCCGGGCGCCAGGTCATGCAGGCGGCCGCTGACCAGCGGTGAGAGCAGGCCCAGGGGGCTGCCCACCTCGCGGAGGCGGTGCACGGCGGCCCGCTGGGCTTCGATGGCGGCCGCCTTGGAGACGAGGGACTCCTCCAGCCGGGCCAGGGACTGCTCGATGCCGGTGGCGCCCTCGAAGCCGGCCCGGATGTCGTCCAGGGAGACACCCGCATCAGCCATCCTGCGGATCCACAGCAGGCGGATCATGTCGTCGTACGCGTAGCGGCGGCGGTCGTCGCCGCCGCGTTCCGGTTCGGCGAGGAGTCCGATGGCGTGGTAGTGGCGGATGGCGCGGGGGGTGGTCCCGGCGAACGCGGCGGCATCGCCGATCTTGACCCGGCGGGGAATCGCAGGAAGGGGCATGCGCGGAAACCTCTCGATCTCGTGCTCGCCGCCTACTGGACCACATGCCGCTACGACACATGCAAACCCCGCTCTGCCGTGCGCGCCCCGCGCTCCCGCACCGTCGAGGGTCGTACGGATCGCCGCGCGGTGATCCGCTCCAGCAGCTCGGGACCCGTACACCGGATCGTGGAAGGCCGTCCGCCGCCGCGAGCAGGAACCGGCAAGCCGCCCGCCGACGGACGATCCACAGCGCAGACTCCGGCCCCCGGCCGGCACAAGTACCCCGGAACACGGTCGCACCAGCCCCGCTGACCAGCGGTTCTCAAGTCGGCCAAGGCTCACGGCCGACGGTTCGCGAAGGGCCGGCCGGTGAAGCGGTGGCCCGCCTGCGCGGCGTGGGAGCGGGTACCCGTGCGGTGCCTGAGGATGGATACACCTGGGTGGCCGTGAAGGAGTTCCGAAGTGGCCCGTCCGCCCAAGGCCGCGTGCCTGCCCGGCGAGGGGATCAGAGGTGTGACTGAGAGTAGCGCCGTGTCGCTGGTGCGGCTGATGCAGGCCAGTCATACGGCCACACTCGAACAGCTCCCGCAGATGATCGCTGAGCACGCCGCTGTGGCGGGCATGTACGACGTGGCGCTCTTCGTGGTCGACATGCGGGAGAGGGTGCTGCGCCGGCTCACCGGCCGGGGACTGGATGCCGGGGGCGGCGGGCAGGAGTTCACCGTCTCGGGCAGTCTGCCCGGCCAGGCCTACCAGCGCGTGGAACTGCTCCCCGAACCCGGACGGGACGCCACGGGCGGGCGGCGGTGGTGGGTGGCCGTCACCGACGGCGTGGAGCGCCTGGGCGTGCTGCGGGCCGACACCCGCACCGACGACGAACCCGTCCGGCAGGCCCTGCGCGATCTGGCGTCCATGACGGCACTGCTGCTGCTGAGCAAGCGGTCCTTCAGTGACTCCTACGCCCGTCTGGTGCGCACCGAGCCGATGAACGTGGCAGCCGAGATGCAGTGGAACCTCACCCCGCCGCCCGCCTACGCCGGGAACGACGCCACCGTGGGCGCGGCGATGGAGCCCGCCTACCAGGTCGGCGGGGACGCCTTCGACTACGCGGTGGCCGACGGCACCCTCCATCTGGGTGTCTTCGACGCCATGGGCCACGACACCACCGCCGGGATCACCGCCAATGTCGCCGTGGCCGCCTGCCGCAACGCCCGCCGCCAGGGCGCCTCGCTGCCCGAGACCAGCGAGCAGGTGGAACAGACCCTGATCGAGCAGTTCAGCACCAGCCGCTACGTCACCGGGATCCTCGCCGACCTGGACATGGAGAGCGGCCGGCTGACGTGGATCAACCGGGGCCACCACCTGCCGATCCTGATCCGCGGCAACCGCTGGGCCATCGAACTGGACTGCTCCCCGGCCGGCCCCATGGGTGCGGGCCTCGGCCTGCCGATCACCACGGCCACCGAACAGCTCGAACCCGCAGACCGCCTGCTGCTCTACACCGACGGCATCGTCGAGGCCCGCGACACGGAGGGCAGGGAATTCGGCCGGGACCGGTTCGTCGACTTCATCCGCCGTCACCACTCCGGCCGGCACACCCTGCACGAGACCCTGCGCCGGCTGATGGCCGCCGTCCTGGAACACCAGGACGGCAGACTCGACGACGACGCCACCCTCCTGCTCACCGAATGGCGCGGCGGCCACCAGCAGGAACTGATCCCGTGAACCACGGCTTACCCGAAGGGAATCGATGACGAGCACGGACCGGCGGCGCGCTTACCGCGATCGGCGAGACGCCCTGGAGGTGTACGTCCATCGCCCGGGTGCCGACCGGCGCCTCGTCGCGGCCGAGGGAGCCCTGGATCCGCACACGGCCTCCCGACCCGCCGTCACCCTGCAGCCACTGCTGCTCCCCGGCGGTGAGAGCGTGCTGGCGCACCTGTCCGGCCGGGGACTTGAGCCGTGCGTTCCGCCGCGGTGGCCGTCCGCAGCGGGGCGGGCGCCTCCCGGAGGGCGAGGGCGCCCATCAGGACAGTGACGACGGGACCCGGATCGCGGAGATGTCGAACTGCAACCGGACCTTCTCGCTCACCATGGCGCCGCCGTTCTTGAGGCGCTGGTTGTAGGCCAGGCCCCACTCGGTGCGGTCGATGGTGGTGGTGCCGTCGAAGCCGGCCCGCTCGTACCCGAACGGATCCAGGACCGAGCCGAGGTAGTCGAGTTGCAGGTCGACGGGCCGGGTGACGCCGCGGATGGTCAGCTCTCCCGTCATGCGGAAGCTCTCCCCGCCCTCGTGGAGGGTGGAGGTGCTGCGGAACACCATCTCCGGGTGGCGCCGCGCGTCGAAGAAGTCGGGGCCGATGAGGTGCGCGTCCCTCTGTCCCACGCCCGTGTCCACGCTGGCAACCCGGACGACGAGGTCGGCCCGCGACTCGGAAGGCCGCGCTCCGTCGAAGTACAGAGTGCTGTCGTAGTCGCTGAAAGCGCCCCGGACCGTCGTCACCATCGCGTGACGGACAGAGAATCCGATGCGGCTGTGCGGGCGGTCGATGGTCCATCGCCCGGTCAACGCTCGCAGCGTCGGATCCAGTGCGGCACCGGTGGTCGAGGCCCTCGCTGCGGGCACGCCGACACCGGCAACCGGCGTCGGCTCGATCACGTCTGTCTGGCGGCGGCTGAAGATGCCCATGACGTCGTAGGCCCTCTCTGTCTGGTCGCTCCGTGCTATCACGAAGTCGACGGATGCTGCGTGGCGAGATGAGGAGCCTCGTCCGGGTTCCATGCCGTCGACTGCAAAGCTGCACAAGATCGTCATGAGTGCTCCGCGGATGGCCGATGAGGTCGATCCCCCGCGTGGCCGGCACGTGCAGCGACAGGGAGAGAACGTGGGTGCCCGGGGGCCCGCCGGCCGCGTCACCGCTTCCTGCCGAGGGGGCAGGTCAAGAAGCGCCCCGGTCCGCTGTGGCGGAGGCATGCTTCCGCATGAGCGTGATCACAGTCGGGCCGAGGGCTCCGAGCGCTGCCGCGGCGATGGCGCCGGCGGTGATGTCGACGGACTTCAGGAGTGTGCCGCCGATGATGCCGCCGCGTGTCATGGCCGCGCTCCACAAGGTCACGAGAACGGCTTGCGCGGTGTCGGCGACGGCTGGGCCGCGTCGCGTCCCGGCACGTCCGGCCGCGGACGGTGCCGGTGCGGACCGCCGGCCGGTGGATGGGGAACGTGGCCTTCATCGGTTCCACCCCGATGGGGGAGATGCGGACATCACTCCCGCACAAGGGGGAACCGGCTACTCCATGCATCACGTTCACACATCCGCCAGGGATGTCGCGCACGGTCGGCTGTCGGAACCGTGGTCCGTCGTGTCGCCACGCAGCAACGGAGGCAGGCACCGGCGTGCCGGACGACGCAGGGGCCGGTGGCGGCGCAGGCTCCTGGCCTATCGCGAGGTCGGGTTGCTGCAGTCACCCGCGCCCGGTGCCGCAGGGGAGGAGTGCCTGCTGCTGGTTCATATCCGCAAGGTGGTCGGCCGGGTGACCTACCGGACGTGCGAGGAGTGCGCCAAGGGCGTGATCACCGATGTGGTCATCGACGGCTCGTTCCGCGACAGTGGACTGGGCACCAGGGCGTTGTCGCATCTGCGTTCCCGGTACCCCGGCGTCACCTGGCGTGCCACCGACGGCCATCGCCTCACGCGTGATCTGCTGCACAGGATACGCATTCCCCGGGTGGCCACCGAGGCCCCCTGCTCCCACCTCCGGTCCGCTGCCGCCGCCGGGAGCGCCGGGTGAAGGGTTCCCCGCAGTTTCCTCCTGCGCGGCGGTGGAGTCGTCCCGACGGCCGGCACCGGGTGAGGCCTTCGCCGCCGTGACCGTCGGGGTAGCCCGATCCCTCATGGGTACGTGTGTCCGGAATCCCGTCGGCAACGAGTGCCTGTACGGACACCTCTTCGAAGCAGTGGGAGATGAAATGAGGTTCCGCGAATCGGCTTCGGCACTGACCTCCCGGTGTTCCACCGAGGTGCTGGCCGGACGGTACCGTCTGGACGCACTCATCGGTTCGGGCGGTGCCGCCGACGTCCACCGCGGCTTCGACCTGCGTCTGAGACGATCGGTGGCGGTCAAAGTCTTCCGGTCCGGCGCCGATGTCGACATGGAGGAACGCTTCCGGGACGAAGCGGTCATCCTGGCCAGGATGCACCATCCCGGGCTGGTCACCGCCTATGACGCCGGACGGCACAAGGGCCGCGCCTACCTGGTCATGCAACTGATCGAAGGCCCCACGCTGAAGGGCCGCATCACCGAAGGACCCCTGTCCCCCGAAGAGACGGCCGCACTCGGCGCCGACCTCGCCGAAGCCCTGGCTCACGCGCATGGAGCGGGGATCGTCCACCGCGACGTGAAGCCGTCCAACATCATCCTGGACGCATCCGGACGCCCCCACCTGACCGACTTCGGCATCTCCCGGCTGCTCGACGCCACCACCCGTACCGCCACCGGCACACTCATCGGCACGGCCGCCTACCTGTCCCCCGAGCAAGTGCTTGGCCGGTCCGTCGACCGGCCCGCCGACGTCTACGCCCTCGGCCTCGTACTCCTCGAGTGCCTCACAGGCAGGCTCGAATACGGCGGAGGCCCTCTCGAGGCAGCGATCGCACGGCTCCATCGCCGGCCCGTACTGCCCGCATCCCTGCCGGAAGACCTCGCGACCCTGCTGCGGGAGATGACCGCCCTGGACGAGTGGGAACGCCCGACGGCACCCGAGTGCGCCCGGACGCTGACCGCCCTCGCCGGCACGGCGGATCCCGTGTCCGTCCCCTCCGCGCCCCGCGCCACGAGTGTCGCGCCGGGTCGGGGACCGGTGCGGGATGCCGGGCCCACGCACCCGAACCCGTTGCCCGCGGGCGGTGCGACCGGGCCGAAAGCCGCCGCCGCACGGCGCCGCGTCCTGGCCGCCGGCGGGACTGCCGTGTTCGCCGCCGTGCTGACCACTGCTCTCGCCCTCCCCGGCGGTTCCCCACATGAAGGAAGCGGCGAGAAGGAGGCACGGGCTGCCCACCGCTCCTCCACGCCGACCGGCCCGCCGCACACCGCCGTCGAAAGGAACGACGCGGCATCCGCGGCTGCGTCGCCCTCCCTCCCCGACGCCCCGGCCGAGCCGCCCCGCGACGCCTCTTCGGGGCGAAGCCCTCGCTCCGCCCCGGCTGAGCCGGTCC
The DNA here is from genome assembly GCF_040302425.1 of Streptomyces sp. NPDC126497. Lineage (NCBI taxonomy): Bacteria > Bacillati > Actinomycetota > Actinomycetes > Kitasatosporales > Streptomycetaceae > Streptomyces > Streptomyces sp. NPDC126497. The sequence continues at coordinate 19,326 of NZ_JBEORT010000007.1, read as the reverse complement.
GGAACCCAGTCACCGAGACGGCCGCACACGGCACCGGAGCCTCAACACCCCACTCCCGTGCGGACGGTCCTCAGGGCGACCTGATCACAGACCTCCCCGATGCGGGAAAGCCGACCGGGACGAAGACCTCCGGCGAACGGCCCGGCAAGGCCGAAACGGCTGAGAGGGGCAGGGGAAAAGCGCAGGGGGAAGAAAAGAGGGCGCGGAAGGACAAGGGAAGGACGGCCGCCGCGGACCGAGCTTCCGGCCACTGAGCCCAGGACCCGGGACGGAGGGCGAGGCCGTTCTCCGTCCTTCCCCTCCCCGGCCGAGTGGTTCCGCTGAAGCGCGCGCAGGCCGCTTCCGCGCCGCCCACGCCCGGCTGGTCCGGACGGCGTCCCGCCGAGTGGCGCAGGGATCTCCGCGGTCGGGCGCGCGGGGTCCGCTCCCTCGGGCACCGCACGCCTCGGCCACCTCGACCTGCCGCCGCCGGGGCCCGCGATCGACGCACCCGCCCACCGCTCACTGAGCCGGCCCGTCGCCTGCACTCGCAGCGACGGGTTTCCGAAGCGGCCGTGGGCGACGACGTCCGCGAGTACCCGGCACTGTGCTGCCCTCGGGTCCCGTTCGGTGGCCCGGCGTCGGGCGGCACCTCCGACCCGCCCCCGTCCACCCGACGCCGAGACCAACGAGTACGCGCGAACCCGCAGCCGTCCCGCGACCGCCTTGGAAGCGCTCACCCCGACCGGGGCGCGGGCAGACGCTCGCCGTGACCGATGCCCGGTGCGGACAACGGTCGAGGACTTCCGGCCACCGATCTCCCACCGGCCCGGAGTGGCTCAGTGCAGGGTCCTGGCGGCGTACAGGGCTCCGAGGGTTGTGGCGAGGACACCGAGCAGCAGGCGCAGGGTTCGCTCGGGCAGGCGGGGTTGGAGGCGTGCGCCGAGGTAGCCGCCGATCAGCCCGCCGGTGCCGCAGGCGAGTCCGAGCCACCAGTCGGGAGCGATGTCTCCGGAGCTCACCAGGGACAGCAGTACGTAGGCGGCTGCGCCGACGAGGGAGGTGGCGAACGTGGCGGCGAGCGCGGCCGGGGCGACGCGTGCGACGGGCAGGCCGCGTCCGATGAGGATCGGGCCGAGGAGGGAGCCGCCGCCGATGCCGTACATGCCGCCGATCACGCCGACCGCCAGGGCGAGGCCGGTGAGGGTGCGTGGGGACAATTCACCCGCGGACGTCTGCCGGCGGTGGTGCATCGGGGTGAGGGGGCGCAGGCAGAGCCACAGGCCGAGCGGGAGCAGGAGAACGGCGATCAGGAGCCGGAAGACGTCCGGGCCGGGAAGGGCGAAGACACGGATGGCGGCGCCGATGACGACGCCGGGCAGCGTGCCCAGCACCAGGCGGCGGGCAAGGTCTCCGCGCAGTGCGCCGTCGCGGCGGTAGCGCCACAGGGCGCCAGGACCGGCGACGACGTTGAACAGCAGGTTGGTCGGGGTCACCGCCGGACTGGGCACGCCGAAGACGCTCAACTGGACGGGGAGGAGGAACACGGCACCGGACACGCCGACGGGCGCGGTCACGGTCGCGATCAGCAGGCCGACGGCCGGCCCTCCCGCCCATGTCCAGTCCACCGGTGTCCTCGTTTCGTCCGTCCGGTCAGTATCAGTGGCCCGGCCCCCATGAGGGTGGCCTGCAACAAGATGTTCATGAGCGGCAGGAGCAGCCGGGGCGGCCGTGGGTGCGGCGGTCGGGACGCGGCGTCTGTCCACGGCTTGGCAGGTGGTCCGCTGGGCCCAGGGCTTGCGCCCATGTCCCTTGCCGGTCGGTCTTCCCTCGCCGCCGTCCTGCCGGGAGCCGCCGATCAGGGGAGTCGCGCCCGGTGAGCCGACCGTCAGCAGCCGAGCCGGTGGCGACGAGGAGCGCGTCGTCGAAGCCGGAGGCGGTCCGGGCGCCGGTGGCGGCGCTGGAGACGGCCGCGGCGACGCTCACTGCGGTGACGATCGCGGTGGTTCCGCCGTCGTGGGGGTCAGGCGTTCCTCCAGCGCGGAGCGGTAGGGAGCCAGCCTCCCCGTCCGTCCGATGGTCAGCGCTCCGACCAGCCGGCCCGCGCGGTGGTAGCTGATTTCCAGCCGGCGGCCCGCCAGGTCGTGTTCCACGACCCGCGTTTCGTCGGCGCCGGCGGGCAGGCCCACCGAGCGGATCCTGGCGCCGTGCAGGTCCGACCAGAAGGACGGCACGGCCGCGAACGGCCCGGGTGCCTGGGCCGGGTCCTGTCCGGCCAGGAGCGTGGCGGCGGCCGCTGCGCCCTGCTCGACGGCGTTGGTCCAGTGGCCGAGTGCCAGGCGTTCACCGTCGGCCAGCGGCTGCGGCACGCGCGCCACGTCACCGGCCGCCACCACGTCGGGCACGACCGAGCCGTCGGTGCGCAGAACACGCAGATGGGGGTCGCAGTGGACGCCGCCGTCGTGGGCGAGGCCGGAGCCGGCCAGCCAGCCCGTCGCCGGCATCCCGCCCAGCGCCAGGACCGCGGTGTCGGCCCGGACGGTGGTGCCGTCGCTGAGGCGGACGCCGGCCAGCCGGCCGTCGGCCCCGGTCAGGAAGCTCTCGACGGTGGTGCTGGTCCTCATCTCGATGCCCGCCTCGCGGTGGAGCGCGGCGACGTAGGCGCCCGCGGTGGTGCCGACGGCGTGTTCCAGGGGCTGGGCCGCGGCTTCGACGAGCGTGACGTCGAGCCCGCGTTCGCGGGCGGCGGCGGCGATCTCGCCGCCGAGGAACCCGGCGCCGATGACGACGAGCGGCCCTCCCTCGGCCAGCGCGGCCCGCAGGGCGAGCGCGTCGTCCCAGCTGCGCAGGGTGACCACGCCGGCCGGTGGCGAGAGCTTCGCGGCCGGCCAGCTGCGGGCGGCCGATCCGGTGGCGATGACCAGCCCGTCGTAGGGCAGCCGCGCTCCGTCGGCGAGGGTGACGGTCCTTGTCACGAGATCCAGGCGTGTCGCCGCCTGTCCGAGCCGCCAGCGGGCCTCCAGCCCGTGCGGCACGGGCAGTTCGACGTCGGGCGGCCGGTCGGGGGCGGTCAGTACCCGTTTGGACAGCGGTGGCCGGTCGTAGGGCGGACGCGGTTCGTCGCCCACGATGGTCAGGGCTCCGGTGAAACCCCGCTCGCGCAAGGTCCGGGCCGCCCGCAGTCCGGCGAGCGAGGCGCCCACGACGACCAGCTCGCGGCGGTCTGCGGCCCTCATGAGGCGGCCGGTGAGACGGTGATGGCGCGGACCGGGCAGACGGCCGTGGCCTTCTCGGCCTTGCCGAGCAGCGCGTCGGGCGGGGCGGCCTCGTGGGCGAGGTGGTCGTCGTCGTCGAAGGAGAAGATCTCCGGAGCCGCGAAGACGCACTGTCCGTGGCTTTCGCAGAGGTTCATGTCCACGATGATCTGCATGGTCGCTCCGTAGGGGTTCCGTGATGGTCGTCGGTGCGTGCGGTGCGGACATCAGCCGGCCGGGGGGTTGAAGCGCGAGTATCGAGGGCTGGTCCACCGCAGTGGTGAGGCGGCGGTGATCTCCCGTACGGCTTCGACGGAGAACTCGACCAGGCGCTGCGCGCCGGGCACCTTGGCGATCTCCTCGGCGTCCCACACGGTGCGCGCGGTGCCGGACAGGTGCAAGGTGGTGCCCGTCTCCCAGTCGGGGACCAGGATGCCCGCCGACGCGTTGAGCAGCAGGTTGCCCAGGGTCAGGAACATGGCGTTGCCGACGTAGTCGGGCCAGCGCAGCAGGGTGGGGGAGAGCACCTGGACGAAGCCGGGGTTGCCGCCGCGGTGGGAGGCGTCCGCGTCGCCGCGGTCGGAGGCGGTGGTGACGAAGAACGTGTCGGCCGTGCGCACCGCCCGCTGCTGGACCGGGTTGAGTTCGGCGCTGTCGGTGACGGTGCGGTTCGCCGCCTCGCCCCGCCCCGGCCCGGCCCGGCGGTGGTCCCGCTTCTGCAGGTACTTGGGGCAGTTGGCGATGACCTGGTCGAGGTCGACGCGCAGGCCCTCGCCCTCCCGGCGGGCCCGGCCGTTGATGCGCATCCGGCGCCGGGTGGCGGGCTCGATGGCGATCATCCCGATCCGGACGGCCGGTCCACCGGTCAGGACGCCGGCCAGCGGGTCCTCCGGCAGGGGCAGGGTGTCGATCATGAGGGTGCGGGGGTCGGGCACCCGCAGGAACCCGGCCTCGCCCGTCAACTGGGTGGCCCAGATGCGGCCGTCGAGGTCGGCGCCGCCCAGCACGATCAACGGCTGCTCGGCAAGGAAGTCCTTCGCCACGGGCGGGATGCTCTCGCCGATGCCGCGGAGTGAGAACTCCGCTTGCCCGGCCAGGCCGGCGCGTTCCTGTACCGCGATCTCGCCGCTGTGATAGGTGGCCACGGCATGTCCTTTCCGAGCGTACTGGCGTGCGGTCGTCCGGCAACCCACCCGGGGGCGCCGGGCCGGAGGGCCGCCGTCCCCGGGCGGAGTGGCGGGCTTCCTAGAAGAAGCCGCAGGTGGGGGCGTGGGGGGTCGGTGCGTCGGCCGGGTCGGCACCGGTGGGCGCGTAGATCTCCAGGCGGATGCCGTCGGGGTCGGTGAAGAAGATGCCGCCGGAGGTGCCGTTCTCGCCGTGGGGGACGACACCGTCGTAGTGGAACCGGGCGCCCAGACCGCGCAGCACCTCTTCGGTGGCCTTGACCTCCTCGACGGTCTCCACCTGGAACGACAGGTGGTGCAGCCCCGGCCGGTCGGTGGCGAACGAGCCCGCGCTCTGCTGCCACAGCGTCACGAACATCCGGCCGTCCCGGCCGAGGAACGCCCAGCGGCGGTCGTCCTCCGTGCCCTCCGCCATCACCTCGAAGTCGAAGACGGCGCGGTAGAAGGCCAGGGAACGCGCGAGGTCGGTGACGTTCACTCCCACGTGACCGGTCTGCAGGGTCTTCGCCTTGGCCATGGTCCATCACATGCCTTCACTCATCGTCACGAGCTCGTCCCGCAACCACTGAAATTGACTTTAGGGGTTAGGGGAAAAAGGTGTCAACCGATGATCAATGGATGACCGGTTATGGTGGTCGTGTGAGCCAGCCCTCACCGTGAAGGAAGGACGCCGCACCGTGCCGCCGACTCCGGGAACCGACCCCCGTCCCATGACCGACGAGCCGCTCGGCATCGACCTCCTCAACACCCGTTGGATCGACGCCACCGGCCGTCATGACCTGCTGGACTCGCTCGACGGGCTGGCGACCTGGCTCGCCGGCCCCCGGGTGTGCCAGGCTCTCGGCGACGTACCGGCCCCGGTGGACCACGACACGCTGCAGCGGCTGCTCCAGGCGCGCGCCGCCCTGGACCAGGCGATCGCCAACCCGCAGCACCCGGATGCCGACGCCGTCGAGGCCCTCAACGCCGTACTCGCGCACGGCCGCAGGGGACTGCTGCTGCGCCCCGACGGGCCGGACACCTACGTCGAGGTGGAAAGCCCGTCCTGGCTGCCGGCGTGGCGGGCGGCCGAGGACTACCTGCGGCTGCTCGCGGAGCGGCCCGAACGGATCCGGTCGTGCGGCAACCCCGAGTGCATCCTGCACTTCTACGACGTGTCCAAGAACGGCACGCGGCGCTGGTGCTCGATGGCCGGCTGCGGAAACCGGGCGAAGGCGCAACGCCACTACGCACGTCAGAAAAAGGCCTGACCGCCAGGGGCAGGCTTCTCGTCCGGCACGATCCCGCGAGGGGCCGTCAGCCGGCGCCGCTACCGCAGCATCGCCCACCCCTGAAAGAGGGCACCGACTGGTTCGAGGTCATCCGCCCGACCCGCACCCGGCCACTCCACGCCCTCCACACCACCGTCCAGGACCGCTCCGCCCTGCCCCGCCCGTGATGGGCGCGCCCAGGCGCGGGGATCACATGGGACTCGAAGGCCGTCTGCCCGCCGGCCCTCGGACCGGACGCCCGCAGGCGAATGGCCGCCTTCGCCACCAGCCGCTGTGCCGCCAAGGCCGGTGCACTCGTCCTCACCTGCCTGCCGCACCTGAGCGGCGACAGCAGCGGCGCTCGCTCCTGACGGCGCTTCGCCGCCGGCTTCGGCCACCCCGTCGCCGAGTACTGCCCCTTCCACGAGCACGCCCACAGCGGCGAATACGACGACGCCGACCACCGGCGCACCGAACTCCTGCGCCACGGGCCCGCACCCCACCTGGTGTGCGGCGACCGCTCCACCGCCCCCGTGCTCGACCCGCCCCCACCGCATCCAGCACCGGCACCCCGGAGATCGGCACCGTGCCCCTTTCCGCCTTCACCCCGACCGGCCGGCTACGGCAGCTCACCTCCCTGCCGCAACCACCCGCTGTACCCGGCTCGGCCGCAGCCACGCGGCCGAGCCGCGAGCGACCACCCTGGCGGTCATCAGGTGGCGGCGGGGCCGGAAGTGGGGGCGAGACGCCGCTGAACGCGGACAGGAGCCGGTGCTCGGCGCGTCAAGTTCTCTGAACAGTGACGCCGCGGGGCCGAACACCCGTCCCGGGGCGGACGCCTCCGTGCCGGGACCGTGACCGGCGAAGTCCGCTCACCGACTGCCCCGCGCGGTCCATACCGTGCCGCGGGCCTCGTACTCGAGCATCTCCTCCAGACCGACCGCGGCGTCCGCGCCGAGTTCCCGGCGCACCAGCCACAGGGCGAGGTCCAGTCCGGAAGTCACCCCGCCGGCGGTGACCAGGTCGCCGTCGTCGACCACGCGGGCGTTCTTCAGCACGCCGCCCTGCCGCTCAAGGTCGGCCCGCGCCCGGTGATGGGTGGTGCAGGGGCGCCCCGAGGTCAGCCCGGCGGCGGAGAGCAGCATCACACCCGTGCACAGCGCGCTGACGGTCAGACCCGGGCGGGCCGCAGCGGCCAGGGCCCGCGGCAGGGAGCCGCGCCGGATCTCGGCCCACACTCCGGGGTCCTCGCGGCGCGCGTACCCGCCGCCGGGGACGACGAGGAGGTCCGCCTCCCGAGGAGCCCATCCGTGGTCGACGCGCAGTCTGGTGCCGTAGGCGGCCTCGACGGTACGAGGACCGTCGAGCGTGACGTAGCGGACCCTCACCTCCCGGTCGGCAAAGTGGCCGGAGGCGGAGAACACCTCGTACGGGGCGGTGAAGTCGAGTTCCTCCACACCGTCGAACATGACGACGTGTACGCGCAACGGACGGTTGTGCCCGGGAGGTGCGGCGGCCGCCGCACCGGCCCGGGCGGCGGTGCCGACGGTCAGCGTTGCGGCCCCGAGCGCGGTGGTGGCGTGCAGGAGGGTACGGCGGTTCATCTCGGTCGGTGCTCCGATTCTCGGTCGGTCATGAGCAGGGGAGAGGCCCGTCGGCCAGGTACGGAGGTGCCGGGTTGTACCGGAGGGCGCGGCGCACGGCGCGGGCGTGCTCGCGCCCGTGCAGGTGGCCGACGGACCACAGGGTGCCGGCGACGCCGACGGAGAGACGCCCTGGCTGGTGAGCAGGTTGCCGTCGACCACATGGCGGGCGCCCCGTACGACGGTGACGTCGCCGCGTCCTTCGAGCGTCCCCTCGTACTGCCGGCGGGTGGCGGTCCGGCGGGCCCGGGCCGGCGGCGTGGAGCAGGAAGGGTCCGGTGCGGACGCCGGCCGCCCAGGTGGCGCACGGCGGTGCCGGTGAGCCGGCCGGTGACCCGCCCGTCGTACGGCTCGACCTCCCGGGCGCCGGAACCGCCCGGTACGAGGACGACGTCCAGCGGGGGGCGCCGAGTCGAACAGCAGGATTCCGTACGCGGTCATGTTCAGTTACCCCAGCGTGCGGAGTCGGCCATGGTCTCCATCCGGGTCCTGTGGGGCGCCGCGGACCGCTCCCGCAGCAGTTCGGACGCGATGGAGAAGAGCGGGGCCTTCTCCGGACGGCGCCGTGCCTGGGCGACGATCTCGTCGGTGAGGGTGGTGGCCATGGACAGCCGCGGGTAGGCGGCGTGGATCGCGGCCCCGGTGGCGTCGTCGACGCAACCGGTGTCCCAGCCGAAGTCCATGCCGGTCCCCTGGTGCACCAGGGCGCACAGGACGCCGCGGCGCTCGGCGATGCCCGGCGTCGTGTGCAGGGCGATGGCCTCCCACACGGCGTCGACGTCGGCGGCGGGCAGGCCCTGCTCGGTGAGGAACTCCGCGGCCGTGTCGGCGCCGTCCACCTCGAACCGCTGGTGACGGTCACCGGTCCGCGTCAGGCCGATGTCGTGCAGGACGCAGGCCAGGAACAGCAGTTCCGGATCGTAGTCGCGCCCCGGCTCCGCGCCCTGGTGGTCGGCGCGGAGCCGGGCGAACAGCGCGCTGCGGACGCTGTGGTTGGCGGTCGCGGCGGACTCCGTCTCGCGTACCAGGGCCAGCGCCCGGCGGGCGACGGGGGAGTCGGGCAGCGGCGGGACGCCGGCGGTCATCACGTTGTTCATGGCGTAAACGATCGCCTGCTCCAACTATCGGTGAAAGTGGCAGACTTGCCTCCATGCGAGAGGAAACTGCCACCCCTGCCGCACCGCACCGAGTGGCGGTACTGGTCCTGGACGACGTCCTGCCTCTGGACCTGGGCATCCCGGCCCAGGTCTTCATCGCCGTGCCCGGCGCCCCCTACCGGCTGACCCTGTGCGGACGGACCACGCGCCCGGTCACGACCGCTGCGGGGTTCGCCGTGACGGTGACGGCCGGGCTGGAAGCGCTGCGTGGCGCGGACACCGTGGTGGTCCCGGGGTACGCACCGCACCTGCGGGAGCTTCCGCAGGACGTGCTCGCCGCACTGGCCGGGGCCCACGCCCGGGGCCGGCGGCTGGTGTCCATCTGCACCGGCGCGTTCGCGCTGGCGGCGGCCGGGATCCTGGACGGCCGCAAGGCCACCACCCACTGGAAGTACGCCGACGAACTGGCCGCGCGGTACCCGGCGGTGTCGGTGGACCCGCACGTGCTCTACGTGGACGAGGGACAGGTGCTGACCTCGGCGGGCGTCGCCGCCGGCATCGACCTGTGCCTGCACCTGGTGCGGCGTGACCTGGGCGCGCGGACGGCGAACGGGGTGGCGCGCACCTTGGTCGCGGCACCCCACCGCGACGGCGGGCAGGCACAGTACATCAAACGGCCGCTGGCCCCCGAAGGACCCGGCGTCACCCTCGCGGCCACCCGGGAGTGGGCCCTGAACCGCCTGCACGAACCGCTGACGGTCCCGCGGCTCGCCGCGCACGCGCACATGGCGCCGCGGACCTTCGCCCGGCGGTTCGTCACCGAGACCGGCACGACGCCCCTGCGGTGGCTGCTCGCCGCCCGGCTCGACCGCGCCAGGGAGCTCCTGGAGAGCACCGACCTCGCCGTCGACCACATAGCCGACCGGTGCGGTCTGGGGAGCCCTTCGAACCTCCGGCTGCACTTTCGGCGCGCCCTCGGGACGACCCCCACCGCCTATCGCACGGCGTTCGCCCCGACGGCACGGCCGGACTCCGTGCGGGTACACGCCCCGACGACGGCTGCCGGCCCGTCGGCCGCCTTGCCGTCCCGGCCGGAAACGACGCCGGGAACCCCAGCGGCGACCTCACGGCAGGTGCCGCCCTCGCCGTTGCCGCAAGAGGGCCTCCCATTCAGGTAGCCGGTGGTTCGGGACGCTGTCGCGACCGATCCGGGCGGGAGCGGCGAAGCGGTCCCTGAGCAGTCGCACGAACCGGCGTGGCCGGAGCGTGCCGGAAGTGCTCACCGAGGCCGCGGCGCCCATCGGCAGCCGGGCCGGTCACACGCGGACGCTGGTCCCGGCCGTCCGAAAGCCGGCGGCGCGTCGTCCTCCGGGCGGCCCTCGGACCCGCTCCGGCCGACGCCGCCCGCGCCACGTCGGCGAAGGTGTACCTGTTCCTGGGCGCACACTCCTGCCGATCGATCGCATCGCCACGGACCGGCCCCTCTGCTCCCCGTACGTGTCGCGGACCGGTGCCGCCTGGCGGGACGTCCCCGCGGGGACTGTGGCCTGTTCCGGGGGGGGGCCTGGCGCCGGCTGCGGGACCGGACCGAGGCCGGCGTCCGGCCCCGTCTGCACGCCGCCCCGGGGAGGCGGACGAATTCCTGCCTCCTCCGGCGAGATCCGTTTGAAGACGGGCCCTGGAACCCCTCATGAAATGATCTGTGAGATGGCCCGGATCACCTTCCGGGCCGGCGAAGCAGGGGATGCCCGGAGGGGCTCGTCCCAGGAGGGCTGGGCGTGACACCACAGACGTTTCCGGTGGGGGGCTGGAAGACGCGCACTGTTGCCGTCCCTCGACCGCTCGGGAAGCCGGCACTGTTGAAATTGAGGTCGCGGGGGCCGATCACCACCTACTTCGCGACACCCTGGATCGACACGGCGCGGGAGCGGTCGTCGGATGCCGTCCTTTTCCACACGTGGGGGCGGTCGTGGCATCCGTTCGTGCTGCCGGGCAGATATACGCACGTGGAGGTGTGCAAGGCGAGGGGGAACGGCGTGGCTCGCTGGCAACTCGACAGGATGCCGCCTGAAGACGTGCCCCCTCTGCCGACCACCGTCACAGGCCACGGCACCCGGCTCTTCAGCTGGGAGGGTGAGCAGCTGGAGATGCGCTACGAGTACGCCGACCGTTCAGGTGGCCTGCAGTTCACGCATCATGCGTTCGACACCGGTGAATCACTCGAGGTGGACAGGACGGGAACCCGGCGAGGGACAGTTCGTGTGGGCGGCCCCGGTTATCTGTGGGTTCATTCCGCACCGGCGGGCGATTGGACACTCGAGGCCGTCTGAACCCGGCTGCGTACAGTCTCAAGGCGCCGTCGGCAGACGGGTGCGCGTCCGAGGTGGGGAATGCTTCGTGGCTGTCGTCGAAGCCGTGATCCGCCTCGCCATGACCGACCTCGTGGCCCGCCGCCTCACCGGCGAGAACACCATCTCCTGGCGCGACCCGACACCCCAGGCCGAACAGCTGCTTCCGGGATGAAGCATCAGGTGAAAGCGACCTCTGGGAACCGTGAAATCCCGACAAAATCGCTCACTCGACGTACACGGGCACATGAATGAGGTCAGAACCGCCGTCTGATCAGCACTCCCTCGTGGGCGCGGTGGCCCCCAGTTGAGTTGCGGTCCGTGCCGTATGGGGCAACGGTTGAAGAAGGCGCTTCACATCGCATGACGGCAACCCCGGCACCCGCCTCGAACCATCTGTCCATCTGTGCGGGGGAGGTCGAACCACTGTGAGAAAGCACGCTTCACATACCCGAACCACCTTGACCCTCGTCGCGGCAGGCGTTCTCTCGGCAGCCCTCGTCCCCGTCACCGCGTCGCAGGCCATCGCCGTCTCGGAGTGCGACAACGCCGCGGCCTACTACGACCAGAGCCCGGGAGAGGGCGACGGCACCCTCGGGACACAGCAGGCCCTGGTCTGTCTCATCAATGCCGAACGCGCACGACATGGGCTACCAGCGCTCACGTACAACCAGTCTCTGACGAACGCCGCGTTTCAGCACGCCGGCCAGGCGGTGCGCCTGAAATGGTGGGGGCCCGGCAAGGACTCGCACACCGACCCCCAGACCGGCTCGACGCCACAGAGTCGTATCAAGGCCGCGGGCTACTGCCCGAACCCCCGGTCCTGGAAGGTCAACGAGATCACCTACACCGGCTGGGGCGGCGGGGGCACACCACGGGCGGCCGTCAACTGGTGGGTGAACGTCAGCACATGGGGGCACCGCCAGATCGTCCTCGACCCATCACTGAAGGAGATCGGGCGCTGGGGTCTGGGAGGCGCGGCTGATCCGGCCGGCGCCGGCGCGAGCGAAGCGGGAACCTACGTCGTGACGTTCGGGAGCTGTCAGCCGGCCTGACGGGGAGGGGCCATCAGCGTGGCCGGGTGCATACCGGTCCGGGCGCGTCGCGGTGCATGCGCCCGTACTCGGTGAACGCCGCCCCCGGCGGAGTCGGGCGGCCGTCGCGGCCGAACACGCGCAGCAGGTCGTGGGCGCGGACCCGGTGGGTGATCCAGAGAGCCGGCGACCTCCAGCATGTCCGGCCAGTGCGTGATCCCCTTGCTCAGGTTCACGCGGTTGCGGGTCAGGTCCTCCACCGCGCCGTAGGTACCGGTCTCGACACATGTCGCGCGTCGCATGGCACCTCAGGGCCGCCCCTGCGCTTCAGGACCGGCTGGGTGGGCCTCCCGCTCCTTTGGCACGGAGCTCCACACGGCAGGCACGGCAACTCCGAGCGTCGTTCCGGGTCCAGCCGGCGAATTCGTACCACAGGTCGGCCGGATCGGAACGGTCGACGCCGAAAACCTCACGGGCTGCTGAGATGTCCAATCCAGCAGCGGCTGAAGGGAGAAGCAGAGCCACGGATACCGGCACGGGACCCGCCCTCGTCCGGCTCTCCGTGCCGGTCAACGCAATCCTGCCGAAGTCGTGCGTAAGTACGCTCGTGGTGCACATGCGTAGGGCCCTGTGAATGCATCGCAGAGGGAATCCGCCCGAGCCGCGCATGAACCGCACGGCCGCGGTCCTCAGCAGCGGAGTCCCTCCTCCGACCCGTGGCCTGCAACGACCGCGGGGCGGCCATGAGCAGATGTGCGACGTCACCCTTCGAGACAGCGCTGATGTCGCGGATCCGCCAGCCCTTGCCCCGCTCCGCCTGCTGAAGTGATCAGGCAACGGCACACACATCACGGGACGGATTTCATGGCTGCATCCACCACCGTCACCACGCGCGATCCCGGCGGGTCCGATCCACCGCACCGCTCCCCGATGATCGGATGGCTGGCCGTCATCGCGGTGATGCTGGGCATCTTCTCCATCGTCACCACAGAAATCCTGCCCATCGGACTTCTGACCAGGATCGGCGCCGACTTCACCATCTCCGACGGCATGGCCGGACTGATGATGACCATGCCCGGCTTCCTCGCGGCTCTTGCCGCACCCGTCGTCACCGTCGCGACCGCACGGATCGACCGCCGCCTGATGCTGTGCGTCTTCATGGCCCTGCTCGCCGCAGCGAACTTCCTGGCGGCAGCAGCACCCGACTACTGGCTGGTCCTGGTCTCCCGCGTCATCGTCGGCATCGTCATCGGCGGTTTCTGGTCCATCGGCGCCTCACTGGCCGAACGCCTGGTACCCGCCGAATCGGTCGGCCGAGCCACAGCGGTGATCTTCTCCGCGGTGCCCTTGGGTTCCGTGCTCGGCGTGCCGGCCGGCACATTCATCGGCGACCTGGCCGGATGGCGTACCGCGTTCATCGCCATGGGTGGCCTCACCGTCGGCGTACTGATCATGCTGTTGATCGTCACACCGCCACTGCCACCTCACCAGGCCACCCGCTTGCGCGTCCTGCGCGGCATGCTCGACAGGGGTGCCACCCGCTTCGCACTGCTGTTGACCGTTCTGGTCGTGCTGGCGCACTTCGGCACCTACACCTATGTCACACCGTTCCTCGAGCAGGTCACCGACGTCGGTTCCGGGCTCATCACCATCTTCCTGCTCATCTACGGAGCGGCGGGTGTCCTCGGCAACTTCCTGGGCGGCTCCCTGGTCGCACGCCACCCGCGGGCCGTCTTCGGCACCGCCGCGGGCATGATGGCCGCCGCCACCCTGCTCCTGCCCGTTCTGGGCCAGTGGAAGGCCGGAGCGATCGCCCTCCTCATCGTCTGGGGCGTGGGATACGGGGCAGTCCCTGTTTCTTCACAGACATGGTTCACCAAGGCGAGCCCCCACACCCCCGAAGCCGCCTCCGTCGTGTTCACCGCGTCGTTCCAGGCCACGATCTCCCTCGGCGCTCTGACCGGCGGACTCGTCGTCGACGCCGGCTCACCCTCGACGGTCATGACTCTGGGAGGCATGACGGCCGCCCTCATGGTCATCGCCGTATGGGCCCACTACGCTCGACGCCCGACCTGGTCGGACAACGCCTGACCCGCCCCGCGGGAGGGTCACGGCGCCGTCGCGGGTGACGGTGGTCTGCCCTGCGTCAGGGCACGGGCGGCGGCGAGTTCCTCGCGTGAGGCCTGTTCCACCGCTTCGAGGTAGGCGTAGGCGTCGTCGCCGATCGGGACGCACAGCGGAGTGGGACCGTCGGCGCGGACGATGTCGAGCAACCGGGCGGCGAAGTCCTCCGGGCGTCCAATGTCGGGGTTGTCCGCCATGCCGCGTGTCCCTGCGAGGGTTTCGGCGGTCACCGCCGTGTACTCGGGCATCCGGCGGCCCGACTCGGCGAGAGACGTGCCGTAGCGGGTGGAGAAGCCGCCGGGTTCCAGCACGGTGACCCGAATGCCCTGCGAGGCCACCTCCACGGCCAGTGTCCGGCTCATGCCTTCCAGGGCGTGCTTTCCTGCGACGTACGCGCCCAGCCCGGGGAACGTCATCCGGCCCGCTACCGAGGAGACGTTGACGATGTGCCCGTGGCCCCGGGCGCGCATGAGCGGCAGCACCAGACGGATCAGCCGCCAGGGGCCCACGACGAGAGTCTCCAATTGATCGCGCACCTCGGCGTCGGAGACTTCCTCGACCGCGCCGAACAGGCCTGCTCCCGCGTTGTTCACCAGGACGTCGATGCCGCCCAGTTGACCGGCGGCGGCGCGGACGGCTTCCTCGCACTGGGCGGCGTCACGCAGCTCCAGCGGGATGGGGAAGACCCGCTCGGGCCAGGCGGAGACCAGTTCACCCAGCGCGGCGGTGTCACGCGCGGTGATCGCCACGTCGTCGCCCGCGCGGGCCACCGCCGCGGCCAACGCCCGCCCCAGTCCCGACGAACACCCTGTCACCAGCCACTTCCGCACCATCTACGCCTCCGTCGCGTTCCCGACAACCCTGCCGGCCCAGGCCCCGGCCCGGCCTCGTCCGCTCCGACCTCATGGTGTGCTACGGCAGCGCACCGGTCGCCCCCTCATGAGGGGGCGCTTCGGCGCACGCCGGAGCGCTCTCGAAGCCGGGGCCCTTCACGCCGGGCCTCCCCGTGGTCCTTCCGGCGTCGTCGGACGCCTGTCGGACGAGAAGGGCGATGTGCTCCTCCGTGGCGTCGGTGGAGGCGTCGGCATCCGGCATCTCGCTGACGACGTGGGGGCGGACGGTCGCCGGGCAGCCGGCGCCGACCGGCTGGGCCCGCCGTGGAGCGAAGCGGCCCGCCGTCCCCGTCATCGACGACCCAGCACTGCCGCGGGTGCCGGCCGAGTCGGCCGCCGACACCGTCAACCGGGAGCCGCCCGTCGCGCGCAAGGCGATCGGCTGGTGGCAGCGGCAGTGCTGGATCACCTGCGATCCGACGATCGGCATCGAGCGGCGTCCTGCCCCGCCGGACCGCACCCAAGGCCCTGGCCGCGAACCGGATCACCGCCCTGTGACACCCCGACGTGGCGCTTCGGAAGAAGACCTTCCGAAAGCTGCTCCACGCCTCAGCGGCCCCAGCCGACGAGGCGTCGTGCCTGAACATGGAGGACCTGCACCCGCAGGAAAAGCGCGGCAGGACCACTGCCGAGGGCGGAGCGACCGAGTGGATCCACTGGCAGTCCGGCGCCCCTCGGCCCCCGCCTCGTCTGATCGCCGGCCGCACACGCGGGCCGCTGTTCCTGACCGGGTGCAAGGCCCCGGCTGGGACCGCGGCGCCGGACGTGTGCGAGGAGACCGGCCGGGGCCGGCTCTCCTGCCGCGGGGCGGAGGAGATCTTCGAGGAGTCCACCCGGCCGCTGGACAACCCGCTTGCCCGGCCCGAGGACATCAAGGGCCCGGAGGGGTGGACACCGCACCGGCTGAGGCACAGTGCGTCGACGCACGAAGCGGAGGACGGCAGGTCCACGCCGATGCTGTCGGCCCGCTCCCGTCACGCCTCCGTACGGCCCCTGGAACGCCACGCCCGCCCCGGAGCCGACGCGGCCGCCCGGCACGTCGCTGAGCACGATCCCGCCGCTCGCCATCGGGGGTGGTCACAGCGGCCCACGGCACGCTTCCGGCGTAGTCCGGTTGGCTTCCTGCCGGCACCCGCACGGGATCGCTGCACGACCGGGACCGCGGTCAGGCAGAGGCGCCGCCGTCGATGACCAGGTCGCTGCCGACTATGGAAGCGGCATCCGGCGAGGCCAGATACAGAACGGCTGCCGCGACCTCGGCGGTGGAGGAGACCCGCCCCAGCGGCACCGCGCCCTTCAAGCGAACGGCGCGGTCGGCGTCGGTCTCGCCCGGTCGCAGCGACATGGTGGTGGCGGACGGGCCGGGGCTGACGGCGTTGATGCGGATTCCGTCGGCGATGTGGTCCAGGGCGGCGGCCCGGGTCAGGGCGGAGACGGCCGCTTTGGTGGCGATGTAGCCGGCCAAGCCCGGGGTACGGCTGTGCGCGCCGAGGTTGGAGGCGATGTTGACGATCGCGCCGCCGGTGGGTTGCTCGCGCATGTGGGCGACTTCGGCCTGCAGGCTGAGGAGTACACCGGTGACGTTGACGTCGAGCAGGGTGCGCCAGTCTTCCTCGGGGAGATCGGCTACGGGCGCGCCGCCCCGGAAGACGCCCGCGTTGTTGACGGCGACATCAAGGCTGCCGAAGTGTTCGATGGTGCGGCGGACCAGGGTCCTGACGTCCTCGGAACGGGTCACGTCCGCGGTGACCGCGGCTGCCGAACCGCCCTCCTTCTCGATCAGGGTGACCGTCTCGTCGAGCGATGCGGCGGTACGTCCGGCCGCGATCACTGAGGCCCCTTCGGCGGCGAAGGCGAGTGCGATGGCCCGGCCGATGCCGGAGCCTGCGCCGGTGACGAGGACGGTCTTACCGGTGAAGCGTGCGGTCATGGTGATGACTCCCTTGGTCGGTACTCGGTCACTTCGTGCGGGTGCTGAGGAACGCGGCGGCGGCGAAAGCGACTGCCGTCGCGGCGAGTGAGGCGGTGTCGGAGCCGAGGGTGAGCAGGGCGGCGAGGACGACGGTCGGGCCCAGTTCCATCGCGGTGTTCATGACGCCGCCCGCGAGTCCGGTCTGTTGCGGCTCCAGCCCGTCTGTCGCGAGGACAGCGGCCCCCGCGAAGCCGGCGGCTGCGCCGACCGGCAGCAGGAGCAGGCCGGGGAGAAGCCCGTACGCGTAGGGGCTGTGCGGTGCCAGGCCGGTGAACACGAGCAGCCCGGCGGTGAGGACGCGACGCCCGCCGAAACGGTCGGCGACGCGGCCGCCGAAGAGCAGCAGCCCGGAGAAGGTCAGCCCGTAGGCGGCGCTGAGGAGAATCAAGCCGTCCCGGTCGAGCGGGAATTCGCGGCCGATCCGGGGCAGCGGCACGACGAGCGAGGTGAGCGTGAAGATCAGCGACATCCGTACGGTGCCGAGCAGCGCGAGAACCGGGCCGGGCGTGGACCCGGTCGACGTGGCTGCGATCGTGGTGTTCCAGCTTCGCGTGCCACTCACTTTTCCCCCTCGTATTTGACTGAGCGTTCTGTAATTTGGTCATGAAGACACCTCCTTGCGGGAGGTGTCGCTCAGTCCAGCAGCCTCAGCGTCTGTTCGGCGGCGTCCCGTACCCGGCCCGGGTCGTCCGACGCCTTGCCGACCACCCGCAGACCCTGCATCAGCACCAGCAGCATCCGTGCGAGTGCGTGCGGGTCGCGGTCCGCGGGCAGCTCACCCTGCGCCTGGGCCCGTACCAGCGCCGAGCGCAGCAGGGTCTCGACATGGTCCCAGCTCGCCTCGACCCGGCGGGTCGCCGCCGTGTCGTGCGCGCCCAGTTCGGCGGCCGTATTGGTGACGAAGCACCCTTTCAGCCGCCGGTCATCGGAGCTCGCCTCGGCCGCGAAGCGCAGCACGACCCTGCGCACGGCGGGCAGTGCGGGACCCGGCTGGGACAGTTCGCGCAGCAGGTCCGAGTCGTGGGTCTCGTTGTAGCGGTCCAGCGCCTTCAGATACAGCTCGTGCTTGTTGCCGAAGGTGGCGTAGATGCTGGCGCGTCCGATGCCGAGGTGTTCGACGAGGTCCGCCATCGACGTCGCCTCGTAGCCGCGCCGCCAGAACAACTCCAGGGCTGACTGCAGTGCGGCTTCCGGGTCGAATTCCTTGGTTCTGGCCACGTTCGAACCCTAGGAAATAATGAAACGATCAGTCAAGTACCGTCTGATGGAGCGACGTGCCGAGGATGCTGCCCTCGAAACTCATCTCGGGCCTGCTCGGCCGATGAGGGACACACCGACCGGTGCGGCGCCGGCGGGGGATCGGCCCCCTCGCCCCTCAAGGGGGCCCGTGGGGACCGAACCGCCCCCGCCCCGTGCTTACCCCCCCAATTCCTGGGATGGAGTACCTGCCGCGCCCTCGTCAGTATCAGGACAGGCCGGCGACGTCAGCCGACGCCGGTGACGCAACCAACCGGAAACACCCGCCCCAGGAGGTACCGTTGCCGCTCCGAAGAAAACTCATGACCATGCTCACCGCATGCCTCGCGGTGGTTGGCATCGCCGTGGCGGGCGCCTCGCCCGCGCAGGCGGCCAACATCTACTTCAAGCCCGACTTCCGCTTCAACCCCGACGACCACTACCAGTCGGACCGCGGCTACCTGATCATGCAAGGAGACGGCAACCTCGTCCTCTACTGCACCTCGCCTGCGGGCAAGTACCTGTGGGACACCGCGACCGACGGCAACCCCGGTGCCTACGCCGTCTTCCAGGGCGACGGTAACCTCGTCGTGTACACCAAGGAGGACATCCCGATCTGGGACTCCGGCACCTGGGGCCAGGGCGCGACGTTCGCGCGGATCAGTAACAATGGCAACTTCGCCATCTACCGCGACATCAACCACCCGCTCTGGTCCACCGGCACCGCGAACCGCTGCTGAGCAGCGGGCCGAGTCACGGCCCAACGCAACGCAACACACGTCAGCGGCGCGGAGACGGAGCCGCGCCACCGCCAACGCTCCACGCCGCGAGCGCCCAGCGCCCGGTTCCCGAGATCATCGGACCGGGCGCTGTGCCCCCACCCGGCCAGTGGAACCAACCTCGGATACGTCACTTCGGCTCGTCAAGGTGACGCCGCAGATCACCGAGGAGGCCACGGTCCGGCTTTCCGGCTTTCCGGCTTCGAGGTGGCGGTGTTGCCGCGCGAACGCGGGGTGACGGCTTGTCCGGCCGGCTGCGGCGGCCCCGTGCGCCCGGACGCTGCGGTGATCCGGGCGGTGTCGGCCGGCTTGCTCGCGCGATGTCGCGCTGCTGCCCGACGATGTGCGGCTGCCGGTCTTCGGCGACGACCTCGCCCTGGTGCACGTCGGTGGTCCGGCCTCGTACAGCGGGCTACGGTCGGCGCGCGCTCTGCTCGCCCCGGCCGCAGCCGATGCGGACACCGGCGTTGTCCTGGGGGTGCGCGCGCCTTCCGTCGGCCGGCCGGCGTCGGCGCCCGGCCGCCTGGTGGCCG